>JABJHA010000005.1 GCA_018662005.1 Rhodospirillaceae bacterium
CGGGTTTATCGAATTTACTGTGAATTAGCGCTAAACCTAAGGATTAAACCAAAAAAGAGGCTGTATCGGGACAAACCTGAACCTTTGGCGGTGCCAACGTCCATCAATCAAACGTGGTCGATGGACTTCATGCATGATCAATAACATTTTGGAATTTGAACCGGTCATTCGCCTTGGTTTTTTCTTTGGCGTCTTTGCCGTGGTCGCTTTGTGGGAAACCGCTACGCCAAGGCGTCCGCGTAGTCTTGGCCGCTGGCAACGCTGGCCCTCAAATCTGGGTATCGTTGTTCTCAACACGGTGCTAATGCGGGTTATGTTTCCGGTTGCCGCCGTCGCCATGGCGGTCAATGTCTCGGCCAGTGGTTGGGGCATATTCAACATGATTGAATTGCCGTTATGGGTCGAGGTGATAGGGGCCGTGGCCCTACTTGATGCGGCGATTTATTTGCAACACGTGATGTTTCATGCGGTTCCCGCGCTGTGGCGGCTTCACCGGATGCATCATGCGGATATGGATTATGACGTCACCACCGGGGCGCGCTTTCATCCCATCGAAATTGTTCTCTCGATGGTCATAAAACTTGCTGTCGTCACGGTGCTTGGGGCATCCCCGGTTGCGGTCATTATTTTCGAGGTCTTGCTCAATGCGACAGCCATGTTCAACCACGGAAACATTCGTCTGAATCTGGCCCTGGATGGCATCTTAAGGCTGTTTGTCGTAACCCCGGATATGCACCGGGTCCATCATTCTGTGATCCCGTCCGAAGCAAACAGCAATTTCGGCTTCAACATGCCCTGGTGGGATCGCTTGTTTGGAACTTATAAGGCGCAACCCGCAGCAGGACATGATGATATGACAATTGGCATCAATGTTTTTCGCGAACCGGAAGATCAGCGGCTCGATAAGATGCTGATGCAGCCGTTCAGGGATGGCGCCCACGGATATGTGATTAATGCGGCGCGGGGCGATCAGCAAAAAACCGACACTTGACCCCGGTTAAGTTGTTGCAATAAATCTTCGGCTATACCGTCAAGCGTACATATATAGATATTTTATAGATATTTTGCGCGATGATTGGATTATCCTATCCATTGGCTTGATTTGAAGGAGTTTACCCATGAAGATTGTATCCGCATTCGCCCTTGCTGCGGCTTTGTCTGTCGCCTTGTTTTCAGGCTCCGCCATGGCTGATGGTGATGCTGCCAAAGGCGAGAAAGTTTTCAAAAAATGTAAAGCCTGTCACACCGTTGATGATGGCGGCAAACACAAATCCGGGCCAAACCTGTTCGGTGTTTACGATCGTGCAGTCGCCAGCACGGACTTTAAAAAATATAAGGCCCTTTCAGCAGATGATGGCGTTTGGGATGAGGATAACCTCGATAAGTGGCTGGAAAACCCGAAAAAGTATAACGGCAAGAAAACCTCAATGTCTTTGAAACTGAAGAAAGAGGATGATCGCGAAGACATCATTGCATACCTGAAAACGCTGAAATAAGCCGTTTTTAGCTAATACGATTAAAAAGCCTCATCCCTGCCGGGTGGGGCTTTTTTAGTTTCTTGTCTCCTCGTTCAGATTCTATAATATGCCTTCGTCCTTTTTAGGACGTCATAGTATTGTCAGATTTGAGGCTTAGATTTTAACAATGATGTTCAGACGCTATTTCATGGTTGGGGTTTTTGGCTTTGTCTTGCTTTTGGCGGCAGGGGCGCAGCCTGTTGCTGCCGAAGATCCCGGTAAAAATGCTGAACAGTTCATTTCCGGCCTTGCCGATCAGGCGGTCGAAGCACTGACAAATACCGACATTTCCAAGCAAGATCGCGCGAAACGGTTCCGTGTCATGCTGACTGATAATTTTGCCATTAAAACCATTGCCCGTTGGGTTCTGGGAAGGCACTGGAAAAAAGCCAGCGACGCTGAAAAGACCGAATACCTGCACTTGTTCGAGGAACTGCTTGTCGTCACCTATGTGGACAGGTTTTCCAGCTATTCCGGCGAAAGTCTGAAAATCGTCAAATCTCTGGTCAACAATCCCAAGGACGCTGTGGTGTTCTCTGAAATTTCCCATGAGGGAAACAAGCCCATACATGTTGATTGGCGTGTTCGCACCAAAGACAGTGTGACCTTCAAGATCATCGACGTACTGGTCGAGGGCGTCAGCATGGGCCAGACACAGCGGTCCGAATTCGCCTCGGTTATCCGTCAGCATGGCGGTAACGTTGAGGGCTTGCTTGCAGAGCTTCGCAAGCGAGTCGGTTAAGTATCCTGGCCGCCGCAAATCCTGTCGAAATGCCATCGGGCAAGGATGTTGTTTACGAAAATTTCCCTGTTGGTTCGGTTCTATTACCCAGACGATTGCGCAGACACGTCGCCTGTTTTTACGCATTTGCCCGTGCTGCTGATGATATCGCCGACAGTCCCGATTTGCCGCCCCGGGAAAAAATCCACCGCCTGGATGGCTTCCAACACGCCTTACTTGGCACCGGCGGCGATGATTCTGCCTACCAAAAAGCCCTCAACATGGGCGAAAGCCTGAATGAAACCGGTGTCTCCCCGGAGCACTGTCTGGATATTCTTGCCGCCTTCAAGCAGGATGCTGTCAAATCCCGCTATGACAGCTGGTCTGATGTGATGGCGTACTGCCGTTTATCGGCGGCGCCGGTCGGTCGTTACCTGATTGATCTGCATGGTGGTTCGCGTCTTGGTTACTGGCCATCAGACGCTCTTTGTGCCGCCTTGCAACTGATTAATCATGTCCAGGATTGCGGCGATGACTATCAAACCCTGGACCGCATCTACCTGCCCGGCGACTGGATGACCGAGGCCGGTGCAAATGATGCTGATTTGGGGACTGCCCAGTCTTCACCCGCCCTGCGCCGGGTGCTGGACTGGATGGTCCACGGCATCGATACGCTTTTGCTTGATGCCGGGGCTTTGAGCAGTAACCTGTATTCACGCAGGCTGGGTTTTGAAGCGTCGGTGATATTTCAAATCGCCAGAGCACTCAACAAGCGGCTGAAAAAGCACGATCCGTTGTCACGGCGCATCGAATTAAGCAAGCCTGAGCTGTTGGTTTGCTCGATCAGGGGTATCTTGAGTAGATGATGATAACGTCCGAAACTCATGAAGCGGAAGCCTACGCTACGGCGACGGTCAAGCGTGCCCATACTTCGTTTTACTGGGCCATGCGGGTGCTGGAACCGCAAAAGCGCAATGCCATGTATGCCATTTACGCTTTCTGTCGGGTCGTTGACGATATTGCCGATAATCCGGGCGAAGCAGATGACAAGCGGGCGCGACTGCAGTCATGGCGCCAGGAAATAGCCAATATCTTTGCCGGAAACCCAACCGGGCCGGTCGGCCGGGCCTTGTCGGTGGCGAACAGTCGTTTTGACCTCGCCCAGGCGGATTTTATGGCCATTATCGATGGTATGGATATGGATGTGGGCGTTGGCCGGACACAAGGCCGGGTTCGCATAGCTGATCTTGCCGAATTGGAACTTTACTGTGACCGTGTTGCGGGTGCTGTTGGGCGGCTATCAACCCAGGTCTTTGGCCTTGATCTGAAGTCCCGTGAAAGCCTGGGTATCTCCCTAGGCCGGGCCTTGCAACTGACCAATATCCTGCGCGATCTGAAGGAAGACGCCGGGATTGACCGGCTTTATCTACCCCTGGAATTGTTAAAACGCCATGGCATTGAGGCAACCGAACCAGATGACGTTCTGTCCGCACCAGCAATCGGGGCTGTTTGCGCCGAAATTGCGCAGATGGCCGAACAGTACTTCATCCAGTCCGATATCATCCTGTCAGGATTGCAACGGGCTAAAATTCGCCCCGCCATTATTATGAGCGAGATGTACAAACGGGTCCTGCGTCGCCTGATCGCCCGTGGCTGGGCAGACTTGAACACACCGGTGCGTCTGTCCCGCCTGACAAGGATCTGGATTGCCATTCGCTATGGGCTGCTTGGGGCATGACGGTTCACATTATCGGCGCCGGACTGGCCGGATTGTCAGCCGCTGTACGTTTGAGCGACAGGGGCCAGCCCGTCGTCGTCCATGAGGCGGCGGCTCATGGTGGTGGGCGGTGTCGCTCTTTTTATGACGAGACCCTTGAGAGACGCATCGACAACGGCAACCACATGCTGTTATCGGGGAACAAGCAAGCCATGGCCTATTTACGGGCCATTGGCGCGCACCATAGCCTGTACCAGCCAGAGCAGGCGGCCTTCCCTTTCCTTGATTTTGAAAATGGTGCGCGCTGGCTGGTCAGGCCGGGATTCAAGGCGCTGCCGGATGCCTCATTGATGGACTATCTCAGTGTTTTGAAGCTGGCTTGGGCTTCGGAGAACGCGACGGTAGCCGACATTTTTAACACCAACCGTCCGGTGTTTCGGAATTTCTGGCAGCCGTTTTGTGTCTCCGTCCTCAATACACCCCTCGAGGTGGCATCGGCGCGCTTGATGTGGCCTGTCATCCAACAAACTTTCGGGCGGGGTGCCGCGGCTTGTCGCCCCGGCATTGCCAAACAGGGATTGAGCGAAAGTTTCATTGATCCGGCTTTGAGCCTACTTGAAAAACGTGGCGTGCCGGTTCATTTCAATCAGCGCCTGCGGGCGATAAATTTTGTCGGAGAGCGGGCAGGGGGCTTATCCTTTGCTGATGAAGACATTGCCCCTGATGCGGATGACACCGTTATCCTCGCCGTACCTGCCGAGACGGCAGCGACGCTTATTGAGGATTTAAACCCGCCTGAAAAGTTCAGGGCTATCGTCAACGGCCACTTCCTGTTGCCCGCGCCTTCCAGGAACATCAGTTTCTTTGGGCTGGTCGGTGGTGTCTCGCAGTGGTTGTTTGTGCGCGACGATGTGGCTTCGGTAACCGTTAGCGCCGCCGATGATCTGGCGGGGGAAAGCGCCGGAGACATTGCAAAGATATTATGGGCGGAAGTGTGTTCAGCCTTGCAACTGGGCGAGGTGCCACTCGGCCGCCATCGCATCATCAAGGAAAAGCGTGCGACCATAGAGCAGAGCCCCGGGCAGGTTCGCCTAAGGCTCGAAACGCGCACCCGCTGGGACAATCTGTTGCTGGCCGGTGACTGGACGCAAACGGGCCTTCCCGCGACCATAGAAGGGGCGATCACATCGGGACACCGGGCGGCTGAAATCATTCTTAAGGGGCGCTCAGGGCCTTCGGCAATTTGAACTGGATGTTTTCGACCAGGTCGGAAATTTCATCGACTGTGGTTTCGCCGAGGCCTGCCAGTTTCTCCAGTAATTCGCTGATCAGCTCTTCAGGGGCCGAAGCGCCGGCGGTAATGCCGATGGTTTCAATGCCTTCAAGCCACTTCTCGTCAAAGGCGTTAGCATCGTCGATGAGATAGCTTTTGATCTTCATTTCCGTGCCGATTTCCTTCAACCGGTTTGAATTGGAGCTGTTTTTCGCCCCGACCACCAGCAACAGGTCGATTTTTTCGCACAGATCACGTACCGAGCTTTGACGATTTTGGGTGGCGTAGCAGATGTCATTCAGATCGGGGCCTTCAATGGCCGGGAATCGTGCGCGTAACATGGAAATAATGTCACGCGTGTCATCGACGCTGAGGGTGGTCTGGGTAACAAAGGCAAGCTTTTGCGGATCTTTAACGTTCAGATTACTGACATCCTCAACAGAAGAGACGACCTGCACGCCACCGGGGATTCTACCTCGTGTGCCTTCCACTTCCGGATGGCCGTTATGACCGATCATGATCACTTCCAGGCCCTGGCTGGCGTGACGGCGGCCCTCTGCGTGGACTTTCGAGACCAACGGGCAGGTCGCATCGATAACCGGCAGTCCGCGCTGACTTGCGTCTGTTTCAATCGCCTCGGCGACACCGTGGGCGCTGAAGATGGTGACGCCGCCAGTTGGGATTTCATCAAGTTCCTTAACAAACACCGCGCCACGCTGGCGCAGGGTTTCGACAACCCGCCTGTTATGGACAATTTCATGGCGCACGTAGATCGGCGCGCCGTAGCGGTCAATCGCCTTGTTGACCACATCGATAGCACGCACCACACCGGCGCAAAAGCCGCGCGGCCGGGCAAGCAGGATTTTCAGGTTTCGTTTCATTGACCCCATACATAATGCTGATCGAGCGCAAGGAAAAGAGGGGAGTTTTAATGGCCCTTCCCGTTTCGCTCTATTTTTTGTAACCCTTTGTAACAAATGGGTATATTTCTAAAACCCTTGACTCTCCTAAGGTATTTGCTAAAATGATAATCAGCGGTGCCCAATGGGGCCGAAAACAAGCCTTCCTGACCTTTTTGGTGGGAGATACAGGCTCATTTAAGCAACGGCATTCAGCCATGAGTGCGTTGTGTAAACATATTGCTTCTTGAAGGAGGGTATGACGACATGGCAACAATGAATTTACCAACAGTCACTGTAGATGGCGGACTTTCCAGGTATTTCCGGGAAGTCTGGACTTTTCCTATTCTTGAAAAGGAAGAGGAATACATGCTGGCCAAACGTTACGCCGATAGCGGCGATACGGATGCCGCCCACCAACTGGTGACCAGTCACCTTCGCCTCGTCGCCAAGATCGCCATGAGTTATCGCGGTTATGGTCTTCCTGTTTCTGACCTGGTGTCAGAAGGCAGCATTGGCTTGATGAAGGCGGTCAAAAAATTCGATCCCGAACGGGGTTTCAGGCTTTCAACCTATGCCATGTGGTGGATCAGGGCTTCGATCACCGAATACGTGCTGCGCTCGTGGTCCATGGTCAAACTTGGCACCATGGCCGCCCAAAAGAAGCTGTTCTTCAGCTTGCGCAAGATGAAAAGTCGCCTCAACATCATTGAAAGCGGCGACCTGAGCCCGGAACAGTTGACACAACTGGCCGAGGCCATGGATGTATCCGAAGACGAAATCAATTCCATGAACCGTCGCCTGATGGCCAGGGATGCGTCACTTAACGCGCCCTTGTCGCAGGATGATGAAGGGGCCGAATTTCAGGATATCCTGGTCAGTGATACCCCGTCACCCGAATCCCTGACCGCCGAAAGCCAGGAATTGTCTTTCCGTAGCCAGCTTTTGCATCGGGCGATGGAAGATTTGAACGAACGCGAGCGCGATATCATCACCGAACGCCGCCTCAGTGAAGATCCCATGACCCTGGATAAACTGGGCAAGCGTTACGGCATCAGTCGTGAGCGTGTGCGCCAGCTTGAGGCACGCGCCTTCGAGAAAATCAGTGCCGCGACAACCGCAGCTGCAGAAGCTCTAGAAAACAGAGAACCCGGATTCGAGACGTCTTAAACAGCCTTTCATTGATGTTCCAGACATGTGCGATTTATCACAGTCGCCAACAAAAATATTGTGTTACGGTGTTGAATCGCCAATATAAATGGTGTTGGTGATACGGCAGGGAAATTCTGGAGCATTTGAATGGCGTTTGACGTTCGATTTTGGGGGGTTCGTGGCTCAATTGCTTGCCCGTCGATCAAGCACATCAAGTACGGTGGCAATACCAGTTGTATTGAAGTCAGTGTAGGCGATCGTATCTTTGTTCTGGATGCCGGAACCGGTATCCGTGAGCTTGGCAATGAATTCCTCAAGCGTGATATTCGTGAAGCCCATCTGTTGATGACCCATACTCACTGGGATCATATCAACGGCTTTCCTTTCTTTGTTCCCGCCTACGATCCCAACCGTTCCATCCACATCATGGCTGGTCATTTGGGCCACCGTGAAGGTGGTATTCATGGGGCGCTTTCAGCGCAAATGGACAGCCCCATGTTCCCGGTGCCGCTGGAAGCCATGCAGGCTAAAATCCGCTTCGACGATTTTGAAGCCGGTGATCATTTCAAGCTATACCCGGATGTGGAAGTGCGTACCGCGCCGCTCAACCATCCCAACGGCGCCACCGGCTATCGGATCGAATACGATGGCAAATCCATGTGCTATATCACCGACACGGAGCACGTTGTCGGTGAGCCTGATCAGAATATTCTCGGCCTGATCGAGGGTTCTGACCTGGTCATATACGACAGCACCTATACGGAGGAAGAATTCACCACCAAGGTTGGCTGGGGTCACTCCACATGGAACGAGGGGGTGGCGCTCTGTCAGGCCGCAAACGTCAAGAAAATGGCTATCTTCCACCATGAACCAGCCCACGAAGACGACTTTATGGATCAATTAGAGGTCGAGGCCCAAGGCGTGTGGAAAGACTGTTTCGCGGCTCGTGAAGGTATGGTCGTCGGGATCGACTAAAATTTTTATTCTTTTTTCTTTGGTAGGCCGGTCAGGGTGCTGGGATCGGGTGCACCTTTTTGGGCTTCTTCCTCGGCGGCGCGTTCGTCAGAGATGACTTTTTGTTCGGCTAGCCCGTATGAGGCATTACCAAAGATCATTGCCCGTTCTTCCAGGGACATGGGGGTGGTATCGATGACGATGCGACGGTTTTCCAACTGATTTTCGACAATCGGGTTGCCGTCCTTGTCACGGTTTGGATATTTGGGACGGGTATCGGCAAATCCCGCAGCCTTAAGGCGTCTGAAATCCATACCCAGGGTGATGAAGTAACGGACGATCTGGGTTGCCCGTCCGGTCGAAAGTTCCCAGTTTGACGGGTACATGGCTGTATGGATGGGATCGTCGTCAGTATGGCCTGCGACCTCCACCTGATAGGCCATAAAACGTGGCGCAATCAGAAGCTGGCCAACCTTTTCCAGTACCGGAATTGCTTGCGGACGAAATTCGGCCGAGCCGGATTTATAGAAAGCGGCACTTGCCAGTTCGATGGTAATGCCTTCATCACTGGTCTGAACGTCAACGACCTGGTCTGCCTGCATTTCGGCAACGACATCTTCCAGCGCTTCCTTCATTGTCGCTATGGGGTTGGATTCTTTCTGGCCCATGCCAATTTCATTGGCAATACCGGCGGCGACTTCATTGAACATGGGGATATCAATTTTCGAGAAGTTAAGCAGCATCACGAAGAAGGCCATCAGCAGGGTGACCATATCGGCGAAAGTCGCCATCCATGATTCGTCAATGGGTTCTTCTGCCGGGTTTGGCGGTGGCATTGATATCTTTTCCTTCGCGCGTGCGGACTATTTCTTCATCTTGTCGATGTCGAAATGGATAGCCGGATCAAGGTAGCTGTTCATCTTGTCCTGAATGAAGCGGGGGCTTTTTCGGTCGGCAAGCAGACACAGGCCTTCAAGAACAAGGTAATTTCTGAATTTGACGATCTGCTCGCGCTGCATCACCTTGGAAGCAGCAGGCATAAAGATAACACGCGCGAAAAACACACCGTAAAGGGTGGTGATCATGGCGACGGCGAGGCCGGCGCCCAATTGTGAGGGGTCGCCACCCATACTGTTGAGCATAACCACCAGGCCGACCAGGGTGCCGACCATACCGAAAGCCGGGGCGCCAGCGGCCATATCCTTGAGGATAAAGACCGGAACCGTGTTGCGACCGAAAGTCGTCTCGACTGTATTGGTCAGGATTTCGCGCACTTCGGCGCCAGTGTAACCACTGATCACCATTTCAACGCCGAATTTCATGAAGCGGTCACCCTTGACCGCTTTTTTGGCTTCGGATTCAAGGGCGGGGGTGCCATTTTTTTGGACAGCGTATGCCCACTTGATAATTCGCCCGACTTCCGCCTTTAAAAGATCGCGACCCATTGCCGGGGCGAAGAAAATTTTCATGATCAATTTCAGTGACAACAAGACATATCGGGGTTCATAAGAAATGAACATCGCCGACATGGTGCCGCCGAAAACCATGATGAAACTGGACAGGCTAAGGAAGACGGTAACGTTGTCGGTACTGATGAGGATAGCACCGATAAACAGACCGAAAGCGGTTACAATTGCGATGATTGTCGCTAACGACATTTCCCACCCCTAATCACGACTCAAAATCTCGTCGACACACAGCACGATAATGCCAATCGAATCAAACTACTGCAGAATCAATTAATTAATTCTAAATGCTTACAGGCCTTGTCGGCAAGGGTGCGCTGTAACTTGATTAGTTCACCTTTCGTTTAAACACTTTGTGTTCGAACGAAACGTGAAAAACTGATCGGCTCTAGCGCTCGCGGAATGCTTCACTTTTTAGCTTCAGCACCGGCATGATTAAATATTCCATCACCGATTTTTCACCGGTATGAATATCCACCGTCGCCTGCATACCCGGTGTGATCTTATAAAGATCGGGATCATCGCCAATATAGGTTTTGTCGGTTTTGACAAAAATCCGGAAATACGGTTCGCCCTTTTCATCGATAACGGTGTCCGGGGCGACCATGGTCACTTTTCCTTCCAGACCGCCAAAAATGGCGTAATCATAGGTCGACAATTTGACCATGACCCGCTGATCAACAGTTACAAAGGCCCTGTCGGCTGGCTTCAACTTGGCATCAATAACCATGCTGGCCCCTGTTGGAACGATTTCCATAATTGGTTCACCGGGGCGGATGACGCCGCCGATGGTGTTGTATTTCATATTCTGGACGACGCCATCGATGGGGCTTTTGATCATCGCGCGCAGTCCCTGTTCGTCGGCGGATGTCAGCAACTCATTGATCCTGCCAAGGGCCTGCTCGGCCTGAACAAGCTCTTCGCGGGCGCCACTTCGAAAGCGATTGCGTTCTTCGTTTACGCGGCTTTCAGCCTCTGAAATGGCGGACTTTGCCCTTGAAAGGGACGGTATCAGGGTTTGAGTTTCACCTTCAAGGCTTTCGACTTCTGCCTCAAGTTGCAAATGTTCCATTTCCGGTGTCAGGCCATCCTTGAGAAGGTTTTTGGACATGGCGAAACGTTTCTTCGCCAGGTTCAGGTTTTTTTTAACGGCGCGAATTTGGGCATCAAGTTCTTTTACATCCTGACGGCGTTGCTTTACGGCCTGCCCCAAAGCACCAATTGTCGAGGCCAACTGGCGGCGACGGGCTTCAAAGTTCTGACGTTGGGCGGCGAGCTGCTCGGGACGGCGCTTTGCGGCCTCTTCAGGGAATGTAATCGTGCGTTTACCTTGCGCTTCGGCTTCCAGACGGGCCTTTAACAATATTTGCCCATCCAGGCGAACCTGTAATTCTTCACGATTGACCCCGGAGGTCGCCAGATCAAGCAGGATGAGCGCCGCTCCTTTATCAACGATCTGCCCATCGCGGACATGGATTTCCTTAACGATACCACCCTCCAGATGCTGGATCGTCTGGAAATCGCCAAGTGGGATAACTTCACCATCAGTGACAGTCACCTCTTCAAGTTTTGTGAAGTTGGACCAGGTTAATATAAGCGCCATCATGATCATCACAGGCCACGCCGCCAACCGCCAACTGGGCATGGGATGATGTTCGAGCAGGGCGTCAAGTCGGGATGTGGTCAAGGTTTGTCCTCCCCGGTTTTTTCAGGAGGTGTCGGAATATCAATTTCCTGAGTTTCATCATCTGGCTTTGCCGGACTTGCCGCAGCGGCGGGTTTCGCAGGGGCAGGGGGCGCAGCGGCGGGTTTGGCTGCGGCAGGCTTGGCCGGGGCGGGTTCGGTCTTAACAGGCTGGGTCGGGATGGGTTTGGGCGGGGTGGGTTTGGCCACAATGGGTTTGGCCGGGATGGGCCGGGCCTTGATCGGCTGGGCTATGTTTGGTTGTCCCGGGGCAGGTTTTTGCCCAGCCGGTGGTTGTTGAGGTTTTTCTGAAGCCGGCTTTTGTCCGGCCGGAGCCTGTTGAGGTTGAGGAGCCTGTTGATTGGCAGTCTGCGCAGGTGGTGCGGCCTTCTTTTGACCGGATTTGGCACCGGTGCCAAACAACTTCGGCAGGATATCTTTCGAGGGGCCAGCAAGCGCAATGCGGCCCTTATCCAGGGCGACAAGATCATCACAGGTCGCCAGCAGGATCGGGCTGTGGGTGACGATGATGACGGTCCGTTCCTTGGCGATCGTCGTCAGGGTGTTGCGTAATTCAAATTCCGCTTGCCGGTCCAGGCTACTCGATGGTTCGTCGAGCAGCACCACTGGCGGGTCACCGACCAGGGCGCGGGCGATGGCGATACGTTGACGCTGCCCCCCCGACAGGCGCTGCCCGGCCTCGCCGATTTCGGTGCTGTAACCTTCGGGCATGTCGATAATGAATGTGTGGACGCCCGCGGCTTGTGCGGCTTTCAGGATTTGTTCATCGGTGGCGTCAGGCATACGTTGGGCGATGTTATCGCGAACATTGCCGGTAAACAGGATGCAATCCTGAGGGACGTACCCCATCCACAGGGCCATTTCAGAGCGTGAGAACTGAGTGATGTCAGCGCCATCGATCAAGACCCGCCCGTTCATCGGTTTATACAGGCCCTGAATCAGTTTCAGCATCGTCGACTTGCCGCTGCCGTTTCGACCGACAAGGGCGTGGACGCCTGTCGCCTTGAAGGTAATTTCGATATCGTTGATCACCTTGGGCAGTTCTTCGGCGTAGGCGAAGGTGATGTTTTCCATCGTGATTTCGCCCTTCGGCTTGTCCATCTCGACTTCGCTTTCCTGGCGTTCACTGATCGTATTGAACAGTTCACCAAGACGTTCAACGGACTGGCGGAACGATGAATAGGTGCGCCACTGACCGACCAATTGATTTAGGGGGCCCAGCAAACGTCCGCTGAGCATGTTGGTGGCGATCAGCGCGCCGATGGTCAGTTCCTGGTTGATGATGAAGAGCGCCCCGACCGTGGTCAGGGAGATCGAGGTGACCATCGTCAGGCTGGCGCCCATGTTGGAAAAGCTATCGGTTTTTGAACCACGGATGACAGAGGTCTCGATATTATCGGACTGCATGTCCTCCCACATCGGCCGCATAACCCTATCCAGCGACAGGGCCTTGATGGTTGTCCGGGCGTTGATCATTTCGGCGACCAGGGAATCACGGGTTTGCGCCGTCGCCCGCTCGTTCTGGTTGGCCAATGACATGACGGCGCTTGAACGCCAGGCGACAAACATGAAGACCGGCATGACGATCACCAGCACCCAGGCAATGGGCGTTGCAATAACGAAAATGATAACCAGAAACAGAATCGCAAAGGGCAAGTCGGCAATCAGAATGGCCGACGCACCCGACAGGGTGTTGCGTACGGCGTCGGCGTCGCGAAACAACGCCAACCAATGGGCCGAAGGCTGGCTTTCAAGGGCTTGCAAGGGCAGCGACATAAACTTGTCGAACAGTTTGCGCCCAACCTGGACATCGATTCTAAGGGCGATGGTTTGCATGATGCGCGAGCGCGCCTGACGCAGGACGTAATCAAACACCACGATGATGACCATGCCGACAACAAGGCCCTTAAGTGTCGAGATGCCGTTGTGGGCGACGACACGGTTATATACCTGCATGGTAAAGATCGGCACCGCCAGGGCCAGCAAGTTGACGAACGCCGACATGGCGACGACTTCATTGAAGGTCGCCCGCAAAGGTTTCAGGAAAGGCTTAAGCCATGAGGTTGTTGAATTTTCTTCCATCTTGGCTGGGAGTATAAGCTGCTCCTATCCCCTCTGCCAATCTCTGTATTCAGGAACACTTCATGATGCTTGTGCCGACCCCTTAAACGGTCAATTACATCTTGACCTAAGCGCCTTGTCCCGGTGTAGTGATGGAAAATAAACCGCCAAGAACAAAAATAGCCGGAAATGGGGATTTTATTTAATGGGAGCCCGCCTGAGAAGCGCCTTTTCGATGGAACGACTGATCGGCATCGCCATGATCGTCGGTTTTATCGCCGTCTATTATAATGATCCCTATCCGGTGAAGTTCGTTCGCGCCAAGACCTTCGATTTTTATCAAAAACTTAAACCCCGGGAAATCCCTGAACCCATAGGCAAGCCGGTTACCATTGTCGATCTGGATGAAAACAGCCTGACTGAAATCGGGCGGTGGCCGTGGTCGCGCGACATCGTTGCAAAAATGGTTACAAACCTGACCCAGATGGGCGCCGTGCTGGTCGCCTTCGACGTCGTCTTTGCCGAACCCGACCCCATGAATCCGTCTTTGATCGCCAATTCTCTTGGTGGACTGGATGAGGAAACGAAGGCCAAATTAAGCCTGCTTCCCGATAATGACGAGATTTTTGCACAGGTTATCAAGAAATCGCGGGTTGTGCTGGGCCAAACCGGTTACTGGGAAGAACGTGACGCCGACGCCATAGCACCACCGCCAATCAAGAAATCGATCGCCCTGAAGGGTAAAAAAGGCGCCCCCCATCCCAGTATCTGGATGAATGAATTTCCGTCCCTTGTTCGCAATACGCCGGTCATTGAAAAATATGCCGCCGGTCACGGTGTCTTTACGGTTGAGGGCGAGCCCGATGGTATTATCCGCCGGGTGCCGACGGTGTTTAAGTACGGTGAAGACATGTACCCCGCGCTTTCTGTTGAAATGATGCGCGTGGCCTTTAACAGGCCGACCATTCAGTTACGCTATGATCATGCCGGGATCAGGTCGATCGGCATTGCCTCAAAACGGATGTTTCCGCCCAACGGCCTGATTTTGCCTACCGACAGCAACGGGCGGGTGTGGCCTTATTTCTCGAAACGCGATCCTACTAAATACGTATCGGCGCGTGATGTTCTTTCGGGCAATGTGAAGCCGGAAATGATTCGCGGAAAGCTGATTATCGTCGGCACCTCCGCCGCTGGTCTGCTTGATATTCGCTCAACCCCCATTGATCCGATTATCCCTGGGGTCGAGGTGCACGCACAGTTGATTGAGGCAGCTATGCACAACACATATCTGTCCCGTCCCAACTATTTCAATGCCGCCGAGATGTTCCTGATTATCGTCGGTGGCCTGTTGATGGTCATTCTGGTGCCGTGGGTTGGCGCCAAGTGGACGATGTTACTGTTCCTGACGGTTTCCGGTGGTGCGGCGGCGACATCGTGGTTCCTTTTTGCCGGTATTGACTTCCAGCCGCTACCCGAAATGTTGCCGGCCCTGTCCCTGAAAGCTGACGGGGGACTGCTGTTCGACGCCGGTTTTGCGGCTGGCTCAATCCTGCTTCTGTATACGACGTTGACCTATTCGGGTTACGCCAAGGAAGAAAAGCAGCGTCGCCAGACCCGCGACGCCTTTTCCAAATATCTTTCACCAGACATGGTGGCCAGGGTTGCCGGAAACCCGGGCGAGCTGAAACTGGGCGGCGACAAGCGCGATCTGACTTTACTGTTTTGCGATGTTCGCGGGTTTACGACAATCTCCGAACAATTCGACGCCGAGGGCCTGACGGCGTTGATCAACAAGCTGCTGACGCCGCTGACCAATGTCATCCTTGATCGTCAGGGAACTGTTGATAAATACATGGGTGACTGCATCATGGCGTTTTGGAACGCCCCGTTGGACGATGACCAACATGCCTACAACGGCTGTCTTTCGGCGCTGGCCATGCTGGGCGAGATGGGACCGCTCAATGACCGCCTGGAGCAGGAAGCCATTGAAGAAGGCCGCAAGCATATCCCGCTGAAGGTTGGCCTTGGGCTTAATTCGGGCGAATGCGTAGTCGGCAACATGGGGTCCGACCAGCGTTTCGATTATTCGGTGCTTGGCGACACGGTCAACCTAGCGGCGCGGCTGGAAGGCCAGTCCAAGAGCTACGGCATGAACGTGGTGCTAGGGCCGACGACATGGGGAGAAGTGAAAGACCGGCTGGCGACCATCGATCTGGACTTCATTCAGGTCAAGGGTAAGACCTCAGGCACGCTTATCTATGGATTGATGGGCGACGCGGAACTGATGGAAGATCCCGAATTCAAAAAAATCAAGGAGCTGATTTCCGACGCCATGGATACTTACCGGGCGCAAAAATTTGACGAAGCGCTCGAAATGTTCAAGCAAATCCGCTTCCTGGGCAACGACGAGAACGGTCCCTGGGAGTTGGAAATCAATCTGGACGTCCTATGCGACCTTTACGAAGAACGCATCGCCGAATACAAAGAAACCCCGCCAGCCGAAGACTGGGACGGTGTGTTTATCGCGACGACGAAGTAGTTACAGGTGGAGAACCACCTCGACGTCGCCTTCTTCTATCCTGTGGTGAATTTTGAAGCCCAGATCACGAGAGAAGTGCAACATGCGAATGTTGTCGGGCATGACATAACCGACCAGTATTTTGACGCCATGAGAACGGCAATAACTAATGATCTTGAGTAATAATTTTCCGCCCAGTCCATGTTCCTTGAAGTCGGAACGCACAACGATGGCGAATTCGGCAATGCCATCAGCCGGGTCGGCAATGGTGCGCACGACACCCAGGGTTTCATGGCCCCCGTCTTGCCTGTTGGTGGTGGCGATGAAGGCCATGTGGTTGTCGTAATCAATATGGGTCAACCCGTACATCTGGTCATGGGACATCTCACCGATCTTGCCAAAGAAGCGAAATCGGATGTCTTCGGGGGTTAATTTGTCAAGGAAGGCGTAATGGTCGGTTTCATCATCAGGACGGATGGGCCGCAGCAGGATAAGACTTCCGTCCTCCAGGTGAATAATCTCTTCGAGTTCGATGGGGTAGGGACGATTGGTCATTTTTTTTTGCAAACCTTACGCTTCTGTCCCGACAATCGCCTCCACTTCAGTGGCGAAGGTGGTTTCATCAAGCGGCTTTGTGATGTATCCGTCAACACCGGCCTCTTCTGCCTGGCTTCGCCAGTGGCTGTGGTCTTTTGACGTCACCATGATGATTTTTGTGTTCGCCAGCTCTTTTTTGGCCCGTAATTGACCGACAAGCTCAATGCCGTCCATTTCCGCCATGACCAGATCAACGAGGATGGCGTCGGGTTTGCGGGCGACGATCTTGGGCAGGTTTGAAACGCCTGAGACACCGGAATGAACCTCGTGCCCGGCGCTCTCCAGCAGGGCGGTTACGTACTGAACCATGTCCCAGTCGTCGTCGATAATGTAAATCCTCAAGGCTTCGTCTCCGGTATTTTGGATGTTTGAGTCTTTTCAGCCCCATACGTGGGTTGCTTGAGAAACTGATTCAACTATTTAGATGTCATCACCCAGATGCCATCCCAGTCTTTCGGGGGTTTCTTTTTCAGGAATTTGCAGCGGTCCTCGATATAGGTGTTGGCCAGCTTGTCGTTCGGGTTGGCCTTGATCGCCTCCTGAAACGACTTGATCGCCTTGTCCCAGTTTCCTTCCCGGTAGTGTTTGCGACCTTCGTTGAAGTAATTGACGTTCTCCATCAGGTTGGGGAAGGTTTCGTCCGTGTGGTAGTCCAGCACCTCGTAAACGCCAACTGGTTGGGTTTTGCCCTTGACCACCACGTCGTCAATATAGCGGGTGCGGTAGGTGCCCTTCAGCTTGCCAATGGTGTATTCACTGATCAGGATATGCGCCGAATACTGCTTGCAGGCGCTCTCCAGGCGGGCCGCCAGATTTACCCCGTCACCGATCATGGTGTAGTCCATACGCTTTTTGCTGCCAATGTTGCCGGCGACGATCTTGCCGGTGTTCAGGCCCATGCCATGATCGACAGGCATCAGACCCTTATCAATGCGGGTCTGGTTGTAATCGTTCAGGCGGGTCATCATGGCGATGGCGGCACGCAAACCACGGTCCTCGTCGTCTTCATGGCCGATGGGGATGCCAAAGGCGGCCATAATGGCGTCGCCGATGAACTTGTCCAGCATACCGCCTTCGGAAGTAATGCAATCGACCATGATTTCAAAGTATTCGTTGAGGAATTCGACGGTCCCCTGGGCGCCCAGGGTCTCGGTAATTGTGGTGAAGGAGCGAATATCTGAAAACAGCACCGTGGCGACGGTATCCAGGCCACCCATCATGTCGCCACCGTCGCTACCGGACATCATCTGGTCGGCAAGGGTCGGGTCCATATAGCGCGACATCGTTGATTTCATGCGTTTTTCAGAGCTGATGTCCTCGATCATGACCATTGAACCGAGTTTTTTCATCTCCCCGTCAACCAGCGGCAGGAAAGTTATGTTGGTCGAAAGCGTTTCAATGGTTTCCTCTTCTTCGGAGCCGACCACCATTTCGGCGTCCATCATCAGATCAGATTCCTGGGCCTCGTCGACTTTGCGGATCTTGTCCATGACCCAGGCGTTGGGGCCGATGAAAAAATCCTCCGCCGTTTTATCCAGAATTTCTTCCTTGGTCACTTTCAGGATGCTGAACCCGGCTGCGTTGCAGGTAATGATCTTGCCGTCCTCGTCGGTGGTGATGACGGCGTTGGTCATACTTTCCAACATGCTTTCGTTGTAGTTCTTCATGTTCTGGACGTCATCGAACAGCTTGGCGTTTTCAAGGCCAATGGAAACCTGGGCGGTGAAGGCCTTCAGGCGTTGCTCGTCTTCCTCGGTGAAGGGTCCGCCGCGCCTGTTCAGGGTCTGGGTGACACCGATGGTTTTGCCATCCTTGTTTATAATCGGAACACACAGGATTGAACGGGTGAAGTAACCTGTTTGCTTATCGAACGCCGGGTTGAAACGCAGATCTGCGTAGGCGTAGGGAATGTTAATGGTGTGTCCGCTGGTGAACACGGCCCCGGCGATCCCTAAGTGATTGGGTAAGCGGATTTCACCAATGGAGTCGCCCATGGCGACGCGCGAGAACAATTCGTTGGTTTTCTCATCATTGAGGAACAGGGTCGAGCGGTCCGCCTGAAGCATCCGGGTTGCTTCCGTCATCACCTTGGCCAGCATGGCGCCCAGGTCAATTTCAGAAGTTACGTCAGAGACCACGTCGAGGAATTCCATTTCCTTTTCGCGGGTCTTTTTCATTTTTTCGACGAATTGCGTACTTTGCAGGGCGATTGATGCCTGGGTTGTCATGGCCTCGAGAAGGGCCAGATCATCCTTGGTGAAGCGGCCTTTTTTCTTGTTCAAAACCTGGGCGACGCCGATGACTTCGTTTTTCACCGTCTTGATCGGCACACACATCATGTTGCGCGTGACAAACCCGGTCTGCTCATCAACGGAACGGTTGAACCATTTGTGCTTGTAAACATCGTGAATAATCATGCCTTTACCGGTGGTAAAGACATGACCGGCAATGCCGCTGTCGTTAATAATACGGATTTCCCGCTGGAAGTTTCCTTGCGCGAAACGTGAATACAACTCTCCTGATTGGGGGTCGTTTAGGAACAACGAGCTTCGTTCCGCGCCCAACTCCCAGGTGCTCATTTCCATCAGTACGGCAAGAACTTCGTCCAGGGATTCAATGGCGGCGACCTTGCGCGAGACATCCAGCAACATCTCTGCCTGAATCATCCGCTTCTCATCGGAGCCCATGCCCTTTGACGGTTTTTTCGGTGTTGTTGCCTTTTTTGCCATACGTCTAAACCCTATTTGCGTTTTTTCGCTTTTGCGGATGTCTTGCGGGGTTTGTTCCCGATTTCCAGTTTGTCGCGAAATTCACTAATGATTGCATGAAGTTGAGATATTTCATCGCGTGAGTTTGTGTTCAGTGTCTGGATTTTATCTTCGTATTCAATACTGATCTTGTCGAGCTGGTCGCGCAGGGCGCCAACGGCACTTTTAAGCTGGATGATTTCGTCAGTACCGTTGGCAACGGCTTCTTGCACGGCCTCGTCTTTTTCAAAGCGAAGATTTTCAAGTTCCTGACGCAAGGCGCTGATGGTATTTTTGAGTTGTGTGATTTCATCATTGGCATGGGTGACGGCGTTCTGAACTTCTTCATCCTTCTGGAAGCTCATATTTTCCAGTTCGTCGCGCAGGGCCTGGGCGGCCCTTTTTAACTGGATTATTTCGTCATTGGCATTGGCCGTGGCGTTCTGGACGTCTTCCTCGCCTTGAAAGCGCATGTTTTCCAATTCCTGGCGAAGTGCCTCGACGGTGTTTCTCAGTTGCACCAGTTCGTCATTTGAAAGAGAAACGGCTTCCTGTATGGCCGCATCCTTCTGGAAGTCCATGGCTTCCATATTGTCGCGCAAGGAATCAATCGTGATTTTCAAGTGCCGGGCAGTCGCCTGGGCTTCCAGAAGCTCAGCATTTTCGCCATCATCCGGATGATCATGTTTTTGGGCATTAGCGCTGCGAGCGTTCATGTTTTCTGGCCTTTTTCGGTCCCCTGACGGACCGCCCCATTTGGTGCCGTTCTTGTGCGGCAGTCGATTGTCTCATTTTTGACCAATTTTGCCAGTCTTTTCAAGGGCGTCAAGCAACGGATCGTTGCAATGACTGGTTCTTGCCCGGCATTTATGGGATCGTAGGATAGGCTAAAGAGGCGGCACGGGATATGGACGATCTGATTCTCGCCGATCTGGTTGGTTTGTGGCATGGCCTGTTCGTGTTGTTCGTTGTCGGCGGGCAATGCCTGATTTTGATTGGCTGGCTTAGTGGCTGGAGTTGGACCCGGGTGCGGGTTTTTCGACTGTTGCATCTGGCCGCCATCTGTTTTGTCGTTCTCGAATCCTGGTTCGCCATTCCTTGTCCGTTGACCATCATCGAAGCGGACCTGCGCGATAGCGGGGCCGAGATTTCATTTATCGGTTACTGGCTGGACCGACTACTTTACTTTCAGGCTCCAACATGGGTGTTTACAACCCTTTACAGCCTGTTTGGCTGTCTTGTTGTGATGACGTTCTTTTTCTATCCACCCAGACGTGGAGATTAAGGTTGTTGCTTGCTATAAATAATTATTGAATCCTCCGACGGCGTCTAAAACGGTGAATCGATAACAAGATGATAAGCGCACTTGCTGATTTTCTGAGACTCCTGGCCGGATCCATGCGCGATCTTTTGCCGATCATCCTGACCGTCGCTTTCTTTCAGATTGTCGTCCTGCAACAGCCGTTTCCCAACCTTGATGAAGTTCTTATCGGCCTTGTTTTTGTGGTCGTTGGCCTGACCCTGTTCATTCAGGGACTGGAAATGGGCTTGTTCCCGCTAGGCAATGACATGGCTGAAGCCTTCGCCCGCAAAGGTAGCCTGTTGGCGCTTCTGGCCTTTGCCTTCTGTCTTGGTTTCGGCACCACGGTGGCCGAACCGGCGCTGATTGCGGTTTCTGCCGAGGCGGCGAAAATAGCCTCGGAAGCCGGAATCATCGCAACCAGTGAAGAAGCCAGGGCTTCGTATGCAAACAGTCTGCGGATCATTGTCGCCCTGTCGGTTGGCATGGCCTTGCTGGTTGGCGTCTTTCGTATCCTTAAAGGCTGGCCAATTTATTATTTCATTATTTCGGGCTATTTGTTGGTGATCGCCATAACGCCTTTCGCACCGGCGGAAATCGTTGGCATCGCCTATGACGCAGGCGGGGTCACAACATCGACCATTACGGTTCCCCTGGTCACGGCACTGGGGGTTGGCCTGGCCCAGACGATTCGCGGCAGAAACCCGATGACCGATGGTTTCGGTCTGATCGCTCTGGCCAGCCTGACACCGATGATTTTCGTGATGATTTTCGGGATTTTGGTGTGATGGAAATGTTCACGCTGTTTCTGGATACTGCCCTGGCGACATTCACAGACGTGCTGCCCATCGCCGCCGTGCTGTTGGGGTTCCAGATCGGGGTGTTGCGGCAAAGACCAAGAAACTTATCGCGTATTCTGGTTGGTCTGCTCTACGTCTTGCTGGGGTTGACCTTCTTTCTGGTCGGGTTGGAAAAGGCCCTGTTTCCCGTCGGCAAGGCGATGGCTCAGCAGTTGACCAATCCGGAATTTATTGGCGTCGCCGCGGATGCAACGGTGATCGAATGGACGTCGTTTTTATGGGTTTTCGCCTTTGCCTGGATGATTGGATTCGCGACAACGATTGCCGAACCTTCGCTGATTGCGGTGGCGTTGAAGGCCGAAGAAATTGCCGGTGGCAGTTTGACGGCCTGGGGTTTGCGCCTCGCCGTTGCCCTGGGGGTGTCAGTCGGGGTCACCATCGGTGCTTACCGGATCGTATCGGGGGATTCACTGGGGCTTTATATCATGGCCGGATACGCCGTCGTCATCGTACAGACGTTCTTTGCATCGAAAACAATTATACCCCTGGCATACGATTCAGGTGGTGTGACGACGTCGACGGTAACGGTGCCGGTGCTGGCCGCACTGGGGCTTGGGTTAGCCGTCGCCGTGCCGGGACGCAGCCCGCTTCTTGACGGTTTTGGGCTGATCGCGTTTGCAAGTGTGTTTCCTATTATAACGGTGTTGGGCTATGACATTGTGTCAACGTGGTTCCTGCGCCGGAAGAAGTTGAAATCTGAAATTACCGAAGAGGAGGTGGGACAGTGAACCTGAAATTAATTATGGCCCTGGTGGCCGACGATAAAACCGAACCGGTGCTGGATGCGGCGCGTGCGGCAGGCGCGACAGGGTCGACCGTTATCACCAGTGTCCGCGGTGAGGGCCTGGAGCCGGTTAAAACATTTCTCGGCCTTGAGGTTGCGGCCAAGCGCGATGTTCTGATGTTCATCGTTGCCGCCCCCAAGGCCCGTGAAATTCTTGAAACCATTAACGAGGCTGGCTGTTTCGATGATGAGCCGGGAAGCGGCATCGCCTTCCAGCTCAGTATTGAAGACGCCGTTGGTCTTGGCTCACAGGCGGATGCCATCAAGCAAGAAATCGAGGAGTCGATATGAACGACATAAGTATTATCAAGGTAGGCGAAGTTATGACGCCGGATGTAAAAACAATCGAAGGCACACAGACCGTCGATAAAGCCATTGAGATGATGCGTTCCTCGGGGGTCAGTTCACTGGTCGTTGATCGTCGCGATGATGATGATGAATACGGCATGGTCGTGGTCTCCGATATTGCGACCAAGGTGACTGGCCCCGACAAAGCGCCGGAACGGGTTGGGGTTTATGAAATTATGACCAAGCCCGTGCTTTCGGTATCCGAAGACATGGACATCCGTTACGCCGTCCGCCTGCTTAGCCAGTTCGGACTGAGCCGCGCCTTTGTTACCGATGATCACAGACGTTTAAAGGGCATTGTCACCCTGCGCGACATGGTGCTGCGACACGGTTCGGAAAATACCTGACGGAAGGGGCAAGGTTATCCCCGGGTTCCACAGGGGTGTGGATTGTATTGGTCTTGTCGAAGGCATTCGACAGGCGTATTGTTTAATCAGTTTCGAGGCTCAGGGTGGACCGCAAGGAAGACTAGGAAATTCGGAACATTCAGCTTTCCCAGGGCCCTTTCGGGGGATGAAGGAATTCTGAGGAGAGGCGGCCTCGCCGGGAAACCGGCCCGGGCGCCTTTTTCTTTTTTCAATATTGAACGGCTGTGAAGGCTCTATCGCTTAAAAGATTGATAAGCCTCGCTGGAGCCAAAGTCAGGAAGCCCGCCGCCTTGTGCGCCGGCGTTTTTTGCCGCCTGCAGATTCACGGCGCTCGCGTGAACGGTTGAGAATCTCAAATCGGTCATCATCCCCGGCTTCTTTCCAGCTTTTTATCTCTTCCTTTGTTCTCCAGCATCCGGTGCAAAAAGTACTTTCGGGATCAATTTTGCACACAGAAATGCAGGGTGATTCAATTTTATTCAAAGGATTCTCCGGGCTTACAGGTTGTTGCGAGCGACATTGCAGGAATATTGGTGGTTGGTAAAACAATATCAATAAAATGTTTTTTTCTATTCAACTTGCGCGATAACAAGTCACATGTTCTTGTTGCTTCCTTAGGTAGAAAGGAAGGAGCACTTGTGCCATGACTGTTATAAAAGGCGATGGCGTTGACAAATCCGAATTGGGTTTGAGAATTTTTCAACTCACCGGTTTTGCGAAGGACAACGGCGCCCATTTACAATACCTGACAGATTTTGAAGATTATAGAAGTGTCGTCGAGGAATATTCAGAAGTGGGGGCGGTAACGGGGATTCTTGATAACAGGATTTCCAGGATTGGTCCCGAGAACGGTTTTTGGGTCATCGCCACCAACGATGCCGCCAAACTTATCCATATCCAGGCCGTGCGCTATGAATATTTAAAGGGCCAGACATTGTCCCAGCACTGGCTGAACGATCCGGCCATGTATGCACCGGCCTGGCTGGATATTGATTTTCACAAGAGTGATTTTGATACCGCCCCGATCACCCACGAAATTACCGGGGCCGTCTGTTACCACGCTGATTTCTGGTTGGATAAGGAATACCGCAATTTGGAACTTGCTTCCCTGCTTTCCAATTACGCGATGGTGCTGTCATTGGCCCGCTTTAATCCGGCGTACTTTTACGGCTTCATGGCGGCAAGGTTGGTCAAGCAGGGGTGGGCCTCAAGGGCGGGATATCTTCATATTCATCCGTGGGCTCCGCGTTGGTATATCAGCAACGAGGATGAATTTTATGACGAATATCTGGTTTGGGTGACTGGCCAGGACCTGAACGATCTATGGTCATCCGGCAAGCGGGATACTCAGGTTTTGGGACAGGTTGCACAACACGTCGACACCTTCCCGACCGTCAGCCATGCGATGGAGAGTAATTAGGCGCTCGTAGTTAAGCCAGAATGGTTCCTGTTCGGTGTCTTCCATCAGCGTTCTGATGTGTTGCAGGTGTGGTTCGCCGGTTTCCAGTGTTTCATGCATGGCAGCCGAGATTTTGCTCATGAATTCGGCCGTTTCCTGTTCCGACTGGCTGGCAGAATGCTCACCAACGGCCAGGTTCGCCCATTCTTCTCCATAAATCCTGGCCGAGGGCGTTTGATCGCCAATCCACGAAAAAACCAGTTCGTCTTCCCGTTGATTGAGTTGATAAATCAGGGTGTGGGGCAAGTACGCAGAAAGGGTATCTTTGGCGACATTGTCAAATTTTCCCTTTGCCTTGTCCCATATCTCATAACCGCGCCGGATAAGCGGGGAGGCATTTTCGATGTCCGAAAAATCGTGGTTATCAATCATTGTCGGGTGAAGGATGGCGATGGTGCGGTTACTTTGAACCTGCATAATCCGCTCAATGGCGTCTTTACGGTGTTTGTAGGTCTCGCTAACCCAACCGTAATAGAAAAAATATAGTTTAACGGGAACATCTGCCTGACAGTGGGTCAGGCGATCAACGACAGAAGCCAGCGCTTCATCTGCTACTTCTGTGGTATCCCACATAATATCGATTCGATTGGCCGTGGCACTGAGCTTTACCTGCCCAAGGTGACGCAGAAAAACACTGTCCAGCGAGCTGTCGATTGACTCCGCCGGATTTTTGTCGCCCCTGTCATCAACCCACCACTGTCCCAATCGGGGAGCCTGGCCGAAGTTTGACGTGTCGTCTCTCAATTCTGGGCCCCTCACACAACCAATATGCTTTGATTCTCTTCCGCTGATAAACTTATGAGGTAATCATCAAACAGAAATTATGCCTTTAGCAATAGTTATTACGGATTTAGAAACACATTGACCCATTTTTGCGTCGCTTAATTTTTCCGATATGCCATGATAATGCGCGTGCAAAAAGTGTCAGAATTAATCAGGAAAAGAGCCATGGATTTAACCAGTATTCCCCGCGTTCAGCTTGCCCACCTGCCAACACCACTGGAGCCGCTGGAAACCCTCAGTCGGCATCTGGATGGCCCTGATATTTATGTCAAACGTGATGACTGTACGGGGCTTGCTGGTGGCGGCAATAAAACCCGAAAACTTGAATTCCTGATGGCTGACGCCCTTGAACAGGGGGCCGATACGATTGTCACCGCTGGTGCCACCCAATCCAATCATGTGCGCCAGTCCATTGCGGCCGCCGCGAAAATGGGGATGCACGCGGAGGTTCTGCTGGAAGTCAGAACCATTCGCGATGACGATTACGCGGGCAACGGTAACATTATCCTCGATAACCTGATGGGCGCAAAAATCCATTACTGTGATCCGGTCGATGACCTGAATGCCGACTGTCAGGCGCTTGCCGATAAACTGGCGGGCGAGGGGGCAAAGCCATATTTCATTCCGGTTGGCGGCTCCAACAAGATCGGCGCCCTGGGTTACGCGGATTGCGCCAGCGAAATTATCGGCCAATCGGCCGAAATGGGACTGGCCGTTGATGGTATCGTCGTAGCCAGTGGCTCTCAGGGCACCCAGGGCGGCCTGCTGGTCGGTCTGGCTGCAGGTGGATCAGAATTTCCGGTGCACGGCATTTGCGTTAGCCGGGACGCCCCGGAACTGGAAGAGGCGGTCTTTGACCTGGCTAAACAAACAGCCCTGTATGCCGGTCTGACAACGCCCATTGAACGGGCCAGCGTTATCTGTGATGACGGCTACTACGCGCCGGGCTACGGTCAGCCCAACGACGGTATGATTGAGGCTGTCACCCTGTGCGCCCGTCTTGAGGGCCTGTTGCTTGATCCGGTCTATTCAGGCAAAGCGATGTCCGGACTGATCGGGAAAATTCGTAATGGAACCATTAAAAAAGGCGACACGGTGATCTTCATCCACACCGGCGGGCAGGTCGCGCTCCATGCGTACCGTTCAACGTTCGAGGGACTTTGATCTAAATGCCTCCGGTTGCGGCTATGACAATTGGTATGCCGCACTTCCAAACCTGACAGCCGGTTGAGCTGTGAGCGTTCAACTGTCTGTCCCTGCAATAACGGCCTTCGGTGGGGTTATCTTGCTTTCGGAAGATCTAACGCTGCGTCTGTTGCTGGTCTCTGCTGCAACGCTGGGCGGTGTCGCAATCGTGTTGGCACAGTGTGCAGGAGAGGGAACCCGATAAATCTAGAGCTGGATAGACTCACTTCTGGATTGGCATTGTGTAGCAAACCGCATCGCCATCCAGAACAACAGTGCCATCATCACTTATAACACGGGTCTTGAGCTCTGTTATGGGTTTGTCGGGCCGTGATTTGCTGACCTCAACCTCGCCAGTGATGGTGTCTCCAGGGCGAACAGGCGCGTTGAAATTCCAATTTACCTGTAGGAACACCGTACCGGGGCCCGGCAAGTCTTCTGCAACGACGGCGTTCAGAATTGCACTTGTGATACCACCCTGAACCACAATGCCTCCGAAACGGGTCGCTTTGGCAACCTCTTTATCATAATGCAGCGGATTACGGTCACCACTGATTTCAGTGAATAACTCAATGTCTTGGGCTGTTACTTTCCTAGATCTCCGGGCTGTCTGGCCAACCTGGGGCATCCCGTTTGGCCATATTTCTGTTGATGTCATTGTCCATTCTCCTGGTATGCTTTGAGTTACAAAGTTGTTGGTCCGGTCTCGCAATCAGGCGTCCGCAAATCGCATGCCCTGGGCCGCTACTCTTTTTGGGAAAAACGTAACGACTGCCGGACTTGACTCTGATGTTTGACCCTCAACCCGCTGCACGTGCTCCAAAATGAGTGCATTAACTTTCGCGGCATGAGTAATTGGAAGCATATGCCCGGCATGAGGAATGGTGCTATGGCGCGAACCGGGAATGGCCTCGGCGATGATACGCGTCAGTCGTCGGGTCGGCCGGGGAGAGTCGGTGCCGCACAGGATCAGTGTCGGCGTCTTGATTTCGGCCAGCGCTATCAGCGGTGATTTCTCACACAGTAAAGCATGGAAATCCTGGTGGACCTTATGCATTTGATTGCTGGTCCGCCATTTACGATCAGGCGAGAGGTTTGACCAGGCCTCTTCACCGCACCAGTATTCGACAAATCTTTGCGCAGCGGCCATCGGAAAACCCGTGACAACGGATTTACCAATGTCACGTACAACACCAACGATTTCGGTGAGCTCAGTCATAGGTTCATGCTCTGTGTCATCTTCCTGGGCAAGCAGATAAAAAGCTGTGGGCTCGATCAGGCTCAGGCTGGCAATGCGAGAGCCCAGTTTCATGGCCGTCTGTAAGGCGATGGCTCCACCGTAGGAATGTCCAACCAGATGGACGGGGTCGTCGGTGCGGTTTATCACTGCGGCGACGATCTCGACCTCGTTGGCCAAGGTGTGGGGTCGGGGGCCGGGCCATGGTTCCGTGTCGCCGTAACCCAAAAGGTCCGGTGCGATGATCCGGTATTGATCCGACCAGTCAGTGGTCGCCGCCTTCCACTGTCTATGCGAGCCGGTTGAACTGTGCAACAGGACGATGGTTTTACCGGAACCTTCGTCCAGGAATGCAACTT
This sequence comes from Rhodospirillaceae bacterium, assembly GCA_018662005.1. NCBI lineage: Bacteria > Pseudomonadati > Pseudomonadota > Alphaproteobacteria > Rhodospirillales > Rhodospirillaceae > Rhodospirillaceae bacterium. Next base: position 28,010 of record JABJHA010000005.1, read on the forward strand.
TTCTGCCGTTAACGTCGATGGATTGCATGGCCGTTTCTCCTATGATTATTTTAGAATTCAACATGTCCCTTGGCGCCCACGCTGGTTCAGCGCCAACACGTCGAATTGTGTGGGTAGGATGTCAAGCGAGCGTTCGCCGAAGCGTTGGAGAAGCGTCAATCCACCGTCAATTTACTATTTGAATGAAAAAACATTGCTGTATGTGGGACTCGTGAAGTCTGATAAAGTGCGAGAAATCTTAAATTCCAATTTTTTGAGGACCTTAAAAGGGCTCGAATCAAGCCAATGGCACAGATACGTGTTGAGCTTCTTGGTGAATTTTGTCTGCGCGACGAATTGGGACATGAGGTTCCGGTGCGCAGTCCCAAGCTCCGTGCCTTGATCACCTATTTGGCCCTACATCCCGATCAACAGGTCAAACGCGAGACCCTAGCCAGCCTCCTTTGGGGCGAGAGCCCAGAGAACCAGGCCCGCCAGAGTCTGCGCCAAGCCATTCTTTCCCTACGCAAGTCCCTTGGTGAGGCCGCCGCCGATGCCCTCGAGGTGGACGACAATACGGTCACCTTCCGCAGTGCTGCGGGCCGAACCGATGTCGCCGAATTCCAGACCAACATCGCAGAGGGCAAACTGGACGAAGCTGTGGCCGCTTACCGTGGCGATCTGATGGAGGAACCGGCAGTTTATTCGGATGCGTTCGAAGCCTGGATTGCACAGGAACGGGCACGGCTCGCCGACCTTGCCTGCGTGACAATGGAGGCGCTTGGCAATCGGCTGCTGAAGGAAGGTGACAGCGCTCGAGCGATCCAGGTTGGAATACAGCTTCAGGCCCAGGACCCGTGGCGCGAGACCGGTGCCCGGCTGCTCATGACGGCCTATGTGATGGCTGGCCGAGGCGCCGAGGCGCTCAAGCATTATCAGGCAGTTGCCGCTGCCCTCAGGCTCGAACTCGACACCGATCCGGATGCCCGGACGATCCGTCTTGCGGAAATGATTCGAGAGGGAGCTAGTATAGCGCTGCTATTGGATTCCGAGGAGACCGACAAGAATTTTGGGGAGGAAACGCATAACAAAGAATCCCCAGGTACGGCTGGGTTGACGTCGGCGACCCGGGTTAGGCCGCGGCAGTGGATTGGTGTTGCAGCGGTAATACTAGTCGCCATCTTTAGCTGGGCAATGTGGGACACTTATAGTCGTGCCCCCGTTTCCACGTCCACAGATTCCACGGATGCGACTGCGGGCATTCACTTGCGCGACAAACCTTCCATCGCGGTCCTGCCGTTCGCGAACATGAGTGGAGACCCCGACCAGGAATACTTCGCCGACGGCATTACCGAGGACATCATAACGGGTCTCTCGAAATTTGGATTGTTCTACGTCATCAGCCGCAACTCTACCTTCTCGTACAAGGGGGCCCCGGTAAATGTAAGGGATGTTGCGCGCGAACTTGGCGTTCAATATGTGCTGGAGGGCAGCGTCCGCAAAACCGTTGGCCAGGTCCGCATCAGCGCCCAACTTATCGACGCCGTCGCTGACACGCATATATGGGCCGAGAAATACGACGGGGAACTTAAGGACATCTTCAGGCTCCAGGAAGATATAACGCAGAGTATCGTCACCACCATCGCGCCACAGTTCCTGTCCGCCGAGATGGAGCGAACACAGCGCAAAGACGTTCGAAATTTTGACGCCTGGGATGCCTTCATTCGTGCTTATTGGCACTTTTTCCGGTTCACCCGCGATGACAACGCAACGGCACAAAATTTGCTTCAAAAGGCCATTGAGTTAACCCCCAATCTGGCGCAATACCATGGGTTGCTGGCCGTTACCCATCTTATGGACGCCCTCTATGGATGGAGTGACTCACGGGATGTCTCGCTCAGCCTGGCCCTTGAGCGCGCCGAACGCGGCATCGCGCTGGACGACAATAATTCCCTGGCGATCAGAGCAATCGGGGCCACCCATTTCTTTTCAAAGAACCACGATGTTGCTCTCAGTTATTACCGAAAGGCCGTTCAGGTGAACCCGAACGAAGCTGAAAACCGGGCTCTCCTGGGTGGGGCATTGGGTGTCGCTGGCGACTATGAAGGGGCGCGCGAACAGTTCGAAGCGGCTTTCAGTCTCAGCCCGCGCGATGTCCATGTTGCAACCTGGTACAACTATCTGGCTATCGCCGCCTTTGTCGCCGGCCGGGACGAGGAAGCGGTTGAGTGGTCAAAAAAGACAGTTCAGGCAAACCCGCAGTTCCCGGGGGGGCATCGCTCACTGGCCGCCAGTTACGGCAGTATAGGAAAACTTAAAGAAGCCACGGATGCGCGATTGAAGTTGCAGGAACTTCTCCCCCATCTGACTATCTCGCAGCTTCGCGAGAACCTTCCCTATTTCAAGGAATCGAAAACCATGGAACGTTATCTCGACGGCTTGAGAAAAGCCGGATTGCCGGAATGAGGGTGCCATAAACGACAATTTTCTTAAGCAGATCAAGACGGAATTGCCGGAGCGGTGCTATTTCCATATGAAGTAAAATATCACCGCTGTTGCGACAGTCATGAGCACAAAGAGCACTTCCATATTATGTCTCGCTTACTCGTTTTTTCTATCTGCACCCAGTGCGAACCAGGCAAATACTGATCCGACGGAGCTAATGGCAATGGCTTCCAGATACTGACCATTAATGACGGTCACGACAACCAAGCCAATAATGACAAGGACGCCAACGCCAACTATCCCCCGCCAAATTTTAGCCTTGTTCACTTGTTTCTCCCTCGCCCTTGTCTTATAATTTAATTGGTCTTGAGGTGAACACCCGGAGGGTGCCAAATCTTAGAATATCAAGCGAAGACGACCTTGATGCGGACTTACCGGTTCCATGACGGTGTCGTCAGCAGCTTATTCTTTCAAAACCAGACATTCTCTTTATTCACCCCAAGGCCACTTATAAATCTATAAAGTTTTGCCCCCGGCCCCGACCATTCAGGGCCGGTTTTCTTTTGCCCGTTTTGACGCATGTTCTGAGTCGTCTACTCTCCGTCTGGGTCAGTTTTTTTCGGCTCTTTTTTTATCTTGCGGTATTCCCCAATCACTTTGACGACGAAAAACGCAGCAATGCCGAGTAAGATTAGATCAAACAGGTCCATCACTTAATCCTCCAAACCCTGAATAATAACCGCTAATAATGCCAGCGGCACTGTCACGGCTTCAGCCTCACACTTCACATCACCATCTTCAAGAAAGGCATATACCCCAACACCGTCTGCCGTCCGCCCTACATGCCAGTGGGTAGTGGGAAGCTTCTCATGCAGCAGGTCTAGGCAAGCATCAACAGAGGACGTGAAGTCTCGATCCGTTACATGGAGTGTCGATGCAATTTTTCTGTCCAGGTTTGAGTCCGCACCCGATGCCGAACGGATTGTGGATTCAAGTTTAGAAAGGTTCATTTTTCCCTCAACCTCACCCCAAACCCCAGGTCGTTCAAGATTCTTCTTCACGGCGGTGAAAAGCTTTGCGCCTGTTGGCCACCCGTCGTTCAATCTCTTCCCAAGGGGCTACGTTGTGTCTCCGGTCTTTATGTGAGCGCCGGGGAATGTCGGCGCGTTCCTTTGGCCGCTCTTTGGATCGTTTGGGTGTTTCTTTCATCTATTTCTCCTCGACTTCCAGATAGCCCCGTTCGATAGCCGTTTCCATGGCTTGGGCTGCGGAGACAAACTCCTCGAAGGCGATGCGCAACTCACGTAGTCGTTTGATCTGGTCATGTGATGGTATGCCCTCGCTTGCAGAAGAAATAGCGAAGAGTTCCTTCAAGTAGGCTCCGCGAATGTGGGCGACCAGTTTGATTACGGGCGTCAGGTCTTCGATCTTTAACGAGGGAATCATCGGATCGATAATTTCCTTGTTAAGTGTTTTTATTTTCCTGTCTATCTCGAGCAATAACCGGCTGTGGTCTTCCATGTCATGAGACATTTAATATTTTCTCCATTCTAGGGGGCGTCCTTTAATCTACTTTGTCTCTCATCCGCACCCCAGGTCCTTCGTTCATTTTTTTACAAACAGTTCTTCGAAGTTAAAGGCCGTATTGTTAAGGGGGTGAGATTGATCAAGAAAAATTGAGGTGTCGTTCTTCAGCATAAGGAACTTCCTGATTCCGGACGCAATATTTTTGTCAATATTGAAGGCTTTCTCGAACTTTTGAATAATGTCCTGTTCCCCCTTCTTTATGTGGCCGTCAGTCTGCATTGTGTCATACAGGTTTATGATGATGGCTAACCTCTGTGTGCCAGAGAGGCCCGGGGTGGCATTTAACAAAAAATCATCAACACTGTTGTTATTGGTATAGTTGAAGGCCTTGCTTATTAGGGATTGCAACTCCCCATCATTTATCGTTTCCATCTCCACGAGTTTGCCGAAAAGAGCAATCAACTGTCCCTTTTCTTGAGGTGTGGTTTTCTCATCCACCCTAATTTCATAGGCCATCGATACCGCTAGGGCAAACAGCGGCGTAAGCGGTTCATTTTCCATATCACTTCTCCTTAAGCCTAACGCCGACCCTCGTCTCTCGAAAACCCTGAGCGTTCGATTAATAGTCGAATGCTCTATTTCAACGCACCATTGGTAATGGCGAGGTCATACTCCCTTAGCAGAGGAGCGCTCCTTACCTTCCCGATTGTTACCCATGTGTTGCCCAGAAGCAATCAAGGTCCTAGCCGTTTCCAGCTAGGACCTTGATGTAAATGGCTCCGGCTGCAGGACTCGAACCTGCGACATACAGATTAACAGTCTTAATGCTGAACCAGACACAATATCGAAAGTAGGGCAGATGATTGCTGGCTCTATCTCGGAGATTGAGGACGTCTTGGAGAAACACGGGTACATCGAATGGCTCTCTGCATGAACCGCGTTGTCTCGCCCTTGCCCTGTTCCTTCCGGTGCTGGATTGGCTGGTGAGGGCGTTGCAGTAACCCATTAACCCCGCCCAAGTGGCGGGGCTACTTTATGAGGATGTCCGCTAAGCGTAGAAAAGCAGACATTCTCAGGCCGAGGAAATTTCTTCTGCTAATAGCCACAACCGGACTTCACCCAGACCTAGCGTCTTGAAGTCGCAATCCACCAGATATTGCCGCACGGATCTTCGACGCCTGCCATCCGATCCCCGTGTGGACGGTCATTCGGTTCCATCAGCGTGGTCGCTCCGCATTGAAGTGCCGCAGTGTAAGTTTCGTCAGCATCTTCGACATAGAGGTGCATCTGCGAAACATTAACAGGATAGGTATCGGTACTTTCGTTTAGCATCAGAATAGAATTTCCGATGCGAACGCGTGCGTGCTGGATTTTCTTGTTGTCATATCTGGTTTCTTTGATGATCGTTGCTTTAAATGCTGTTGTCAGAAATTCTAATAACCTGTCCGCATCACGGACCGTAAAATAGGGCGTGATCGAATGATAGCCGGATGGGATGTTCTGTTCGTCAATCATATAACAGACCTTCCAATTGGTGTTATCGACACTCGGTCATTCTCTGTGACTTAGCCTTGTTGCGCAACCGAAGTTGAATGTCCGAATCGGGTCAAAAACAGAAGTAAACGGCGTCCCAAAATAACGTCCGCTTTACCCCCTGGAAGCGGACATCAAATTCCTGAAATTGATTTTTGATATTTTGACTTCTGCTTTCCGTAGAAAAGCAGACATAATCAGGTGGTGAAATTTGAGTCCGCTAATAGCCAATAAGAGACCTTGTTCAGCTAGACTGTCCTCACGTTCTACCTCTCACCAATCCACTGCTCAGCCTCTTTCATAGTGACAAAAACCTTAGGCATGTGTTGGACATCAGATGGGGCTACATCTGCATAAAGACTTGCGTATATATAATCGGTATTTTTTCTCCCCATTACCAAGGCCACCTTTCCTATGTACGCTTTCTCTTTGGCTTCAGCTTTGATGATTGCATTAAAATCCTCGTTCGGGATGTCAATGCCAAGAATAGCTGAATAGTCAAAGATGAAATCGAACTCTGGATCACAGAGCGGGTCATTTTTAAATGTCTTCGCTGAATTGACGATTAGTTCTTTCGTAAGCGTTAATCCTGAGGCGTCAGCGCGAACAATTTTTTTATCAGCATCAATTGTGTAGGGGAATGAAATGGACATTAGGCGAGAGAACCTGAGTATTTTTATTGAATTAAATACGTGACTCTAGTGGATATAAAAATTCACAATTTTACAACTGTAAATATTATATTATTTCAAATACTCCCCTAAGATGTCTGCTTCAGGTCACAACCAGACGTGATCAACCGCTTTAAATAATGTCTGCTCTACCCCCTAAAAGCGGACATTAAATTCCAGAAATTGGATTTTGTGAATTTGACTTCTGCTTAGCGTAGAAAAGCAGACGTATTCAGGTGGTGAAAATAGAGTTTGCTTTTAGCCAAAAGGGGACATTTACTTGTACGCATTACACAGCATTCCCAAATAACCTATTACATTAGTATTTCATGCGACGTTTTTAAATGTAGGGTTCTGGTATGACGGACCATTTCAATCATAAGCTATTTGAAGTCCTACCAATCGGCTTGGCAATTTGTGATATGGAAGGCAATTTAACATACGTCAATCCTGCCTATGCTAATATGCTTGGATATACAGTTCAGGAGACACTTGAACTTACCTATTGGGAAGTCACACCAAAAGAGTATGAACGACAAGAACAGAAACAACTGGGTTCTCTAGAAAAGACAGGTAATTACGGACCTTACGAAAAAGAATATATCCATAAGGACGGTCGCCGCTTTCCTGTTCGCTTATCCGGTGTTCTTATTACAGAAAAAAATGAAAAACTAATCTGGTCAAGTGTCGAAGACATCAGTGAGAAAGTTCTTTCACAAAAAGCCTTGAAAACAAGTGAAGCTAATCTAGCTGAGGCCCAAAGGATTGCTGGTATTGGAAGCTGGGAATTCAACGCTATTACAGGAGAAGCTTATTGGTCCGATGAACGCTTTCGGATATTTGGCTACAAGCCGGGTGAAATCGAACCATCCTTAGAAAATTTTAAAAAAAGTATTCATCCTGATGACCGTGACAGGGTGGCATCAGAAATGATGAATGCAATTAAATCTGGAGAAATTCTCGATACAGAATGCCGCATTTCCCTGCCAGATGGAGAGGAAAAAATCATTCATATTATCGGCGAAACCATCCGTGAAGACGATCCGAATGATACATTCATGTCCGGAACTGTCATGGATATCACCGAGCGAAAGAAAGCAGAGGAAAAGTTATTAAAACGAACGCATGATCTTGGCGAACGGGTTAAAGAATTAACCGGCCTTTATGCGCTTACGGAAGTCCTCAGTCACTCGAACGTATCTATTGAGGAAGCTTTGCAGGGGGCAGTCAACATTCTCCCACCCGCTTGGCATTACCCAGAAATTACCTGCGCCCGAATTACCTTGAATAATAACAAATTCACCACTGGAAATTTCAAGGAAACGATCTGGAGACAGACTTGTGATATCATCGCCCAGGATGGCAAAGCCGGTTTGGTTGAAGTATTTTACTTGGCGAAAAAACCTGAACTGGACGAAGGGCCATTCCTCAATGAGGAACGGGACCTCATTGAAGCTATTGCTAAAAAAATTTCTACTTATCTTGATCGCAAACAAATTGAAGAAAGTCTACTTCTAGCCAAGGACGAGGCTGTATCCGCCAACCGGGCTAAATCCGACTTCCTCGCAAACATGAGTCACGAGTTGCGTACGCCCCTGAATGCGGTTATCGGGTTTTCCGACACGATGAAGGAAGCAATATTCGGTCCCCTCAATGAAAAATATATAGAATACGCTAACGATATTAACAGTTCTGGCAAACACCTGCTCGAACTCGTCAGTGACATTCTCGACCTGGCAAAGTTGGAGCACGAGACGATAGACCTGCATATTGAAGAAGTCCCACCGAAAGAAATTATCGGTGAAATAATTCCATATATTAGCGAGATGATGGACGACCGGCGTATTGAATTTGTTGACCTGTGCGATGGTCATGAGAATGTCAGTGTATTGGCCGACAAAACCAAATTTAAGCAGGCTCTGTTAAATTTGTTCACCAATGCAATCAAATATAACACCGAAGGCGGCAAGGTTTTTCTAGGCTGCGAAGGGTTAGCAAATGGAATGACCAAAATCACGGTCGAAGACACAGGCTTGGGTATTCCGCTTACCTCTCAGCCACATCTGTTTGAGGCGTTCAATCGCTTGGGTTTTGACGACACCAATATCAAAGGAACTGGCATCGGCCTGACTATCTCAAAGAACCTGGTAGAACTCATGGGTGGCAGGATCGATTTTGAAAGTACGGAAGGTCAGGGAAGCAAATTCTGGATCGAAATTCCCTGCACCGCTGTTGATCTCTGATGTCTGCTATGGGTCAGAAGCAGTCCTAATCAGCACCCTGCAATAATGTCTGCTTTACCCCCTCAAAGCGGACATGGCGATTTTATGACTCCAGAATCATTGCAAAATAACAACTTTAGCAAACTCGAATCCCTGGCGCCGTCGCTATTGTCACGGGGTAGGGGAACGGCTTTCCTGTTTCTTCCAAGAGTTTGAAATTTCTTCCATAAGACTTCCAAAACTGGCTTTATCGTCCCCCCTTGTTGCCAGCCAAATACCGATCCAGAGAATGAGGGTGCCATAAACGATAATTTTCTTAAGCAGATCGAGGCGGTCTTTCACCACGTTCTCATACCACGCACGAATCCGCTTGGCGGATCGCGCACGCTCGCGCACCACCATGGCAGCAACGACGACGACTATAAATATCAAAAGCCAGAACAAGGCCGACAGCATCTACATTTCCTACTCTAAACCCACCCCGAAACCGCTCCGGGTGGTTGCTAATTGGTTACTAGAAGCAAACAAGGGGCCAGCTATTTCTAGCTAACCCCTTGATGAATTTGGCTCCGGCTGCAGGACTCGAACCTGCGACATATGGATTAACAGTCCACCGTTCTACCAACTGAACTAAGCCGGATCAGTGCTTGGAGGCGCGGACCGGAATCGAACCGGTGTACACGGCTTTGCAGGCCGCTGCGTAGCCACTCCGCCACCGCGCCGATCCTTTTCACGCCTTGCCCGTCAAACGTGGCTTCGTTTTCCGGGCATCCTCGTAACACGAATGTGGTTCGGGTAGCGAAGGTTGGGGAACTTAGACTCATCATTCAGGGCGGTCAAGAGAAGTTCAGCGGTTCTGCAAAAATGCTCACTGCGGTACTTCTTTTCCGGTCTAGGTCATTGTGTTTGCGGCCTTGATCGGATTAAATAACGACAATGATTTAACCCACTTAAAACGGTGCCAACATGGATTACGCAACCGCCCGCCACAATATGGTGGAAAGCCAGATCAAACCGAACAGGGTCACCGATACCCTGATCATGGACGCGCTTGCCCAATTGCCGCGGGAACAATTTGTCCCCAAGGCAATGCAGGGGGTCGCCTACGTTGATGAAGCCATTGATATTGGCGAAGGTCGTCACCTGATGGAAGCCTGGGTGCTGGCCCGTCTCCTGCAAGCCGCAGAGGTTCAGTCCGATGATGTCGCCCTGTTGATTGGTTGTGGTTCGGGTTACGAAGCTGCCGTGCTTTCAACCATGGCCAGCACCGTCGTCGCCCTGGAATCAAATGAAGATCTGGCCAAACAGGCCAATGAGGTTTTGGCTGAATTGTCCATCGATACGGTCGCCGTCGTTGGCGGGGGACTGGCCCGGGGCTATTCCCGCCAGGCCCCTTATGATGTTATTTTTATCAACGGTGCGGTTTCGGCCATCCCTGAACGCTTCGGCGATCAGCTTGCCGAAGGCGGGCGTCTGGTTAGCATTGTCGGCCAAGGGGCTTTCGGCAGAGGAACGCTGATGACCCGTTTCGGCGATGTTGTCACCAGCCGGACTTTCTTCGACGCCAGCACCCCGACACTTCCCGGATTCGAGACGGATTCGGCCTTTTCCTTCTAGGCTCGCCGAACCAAAGAGCTCTAAGGCCAAGGCATTCTGTATGTCCGCAGAGTCCTGTTGACCTGTGTACGGCTATCTGGTCTTTATCTATACTTCTGTTTGTGACGGTTAAAGCCGGTCCGGGAGTAGTTTTAGCGATGCGTTTCTCATTGATTTTGGCGGGGTTGATTGTTGTCCTCGCTCATGCGCACGGGGCCCGGGCGCAAAGCCTTGAAGATGCCCTGGCTGCTGCATATGCCGGCAATCCGACACTACAGGCGAAACGGGCCGAGCTCAGGGCAACTGATGAAGGCGTCCCGCAAGCTCTGTCGGACTGGCGTCCCAGCCTGTCTGCCGAGGCTGCCAGCGGATACACCAATAACTACATCAATACCCGGAGCAGCAATCAAACCCAGCAACCGACGCCTCATTCAACAAGCCTGACCCTGTCCCAGCCCCTTTATAGCGGCGGTCAGACTCAGGCAGCCGTTGCTTCGGCCGAAAATGCGGTGCTTGCCGGTCGTGCGGAACTTGCCGGTATCGAACAAACGGTCTTGTTGGACGCTGTCAAGTCGTACGTCAATGTCTTCCGCGCCCAGGCTATATTGGAACTCAGGGTCAGTAACGAGCAGGTGCTCCGTCGCCAGTTAGAGGCGACAAGCGACCGTTTTGAAGTCGGTGAAATTACCCGTACCGATGTCCATCAGGCCGAAGCGCGACTCGCCAGAACCACTGCTGACAGGATTCAGGCCGAAGGCGATTTGGTGTCTAATCGCGCCACTTACCGTAACGTTATAGGTTCGACGCCGGAAAAACTGAACCGCCCGGTGATGGATTTAAACCTACCTGGCGATGCCAATGAGTCGGTCAAACTTGCTGTTGCCCAAAATCCGGATGTCCTCAGCGCCGAATTCGACGAACGCGCCTCCCGCGAAGATATTAAGGAAGTCAGGGGGGAATTGCTGCCGTCTCTGGACCTGGCCGGCTCTGCGTCCCGGTCGCTCAACGCCGCTTCCGAAAGAACCCGCACGGACAGTTACAGCGCCAAGCTGACACTGACCGTACCGCTTTATCAATCGGGATCGGTTTATTCGCGCCTTCGTGCTGCTCGTCAAACCGCGTCGCAAAGACGCCGCCAGATCGACACAGCCCGACGCGACGCCACAGAAATAGCCACACGCGCCTGGGAAAACCTGCAAACCAGCCGGGCCCGAATCCTGTCGCTCAATGCCCAGATCAAGGCCAGTGAAGTTGCCCTGGAAGGTGTGCAACGTGAAGCATCAGTCGGTTCGCGCACCGTACTTGACGTTCTTGACGCCGAACAGGAGTTGCTGGACGCCAAGGTCAACGTCGTCAGTGCAGAACGCGACGAGACCATTGCCATCTTTGAGCTGAAAAGCGCCATTGGTGAATTAACGGCCAGCCATTTATCGTTACCGGTTGAGGCTTATGATTCGACCTCTCATTACAACGAGGTGCGGCAAAAATGGTTCGGTGGCGGCATCAAAAATGATGAGCCAAAATAAGCTTCCCGTGAAGTAACGAAAAATAAAGAACTTTTCACAATATAATACGTTGGAAATAGATGTGCCTTTGCGGGTGGCATTCGGACGGCTTCTGAATTAGTCTTAAACGAATCCTGCGTAAAGATTCGTGAAGGATACCAAGGGGCTAATAGGGGTCTTCAATCGGGTGATGAAGAGATGAGCGAAGAAGGTCAGGAAGAAGCAGGCCAAGAGCCTTCGATGGAAGACATTCTGGCGTCCATTCGCCGGATTCTGTCGGAAGAGGAAGAAGAGGCAGAGGCAGGCGAAGCAGCCGCTCCGGAAGCTGAGGCTGAGCCGGAAGCCGAACCTGAAGCAGTACCAGAACCGGAACCGGAAGAAGAAGTGGATATGGCCGCCGCCATGGAAGAGGAGGCGCCTGAAGAAGAAATGGATATGGCCGCCGCCATGGAAGAGGCTGAACCGGAGCCGGAGCCTGAACCCGAAATCGAATTGGCCGAACCGGAGCCGGAACCCGAGCCGGAACCAGAACCAGCGCCGGAACCCGAACCCGAACCGATGGCGATGCCTGAGCCGACGGATGTTCTCGAACCGTCGCCACCACCGCCTCCACCACCACCACCACCGCCTCAACATACTGGCGATGATGTTCTGGAACTGACCGAGGCGATGATCGCCCCTGCTGATACCCTGCTTTCAGGGCAGACGGTTCAAATGTCGTCGGATGTGTTGTCTGAACTGGCTCGCGCCATCATGGATCGTCGCGAAATGGGGCTTGGCGACAAGGATGTGACGCTGGAAGGCATGGTCCGCGAGATGCTGCGTCCGTTGCTGCGTGAGTGGCTCGACCGCAACCTGCCTTACCTGATTGAACGTCTGGTCAAGAAAGAAATCGATAAAATGGTCAACCGGGCTGAAATGTTCGAAGACCTTTAAGCCATCATTTATGATAATTTTTAAAAACCGGGTGGCGGCAAGCTGCCCGGTTTTTTTGTTTATAGAAGGCGCTGTCGGTGCTATTGACCCCCTTCCTAAATTTTTAGACTGCAATAAAGAGCTTTGATGATGCTGGATAAGTCCTACAACCCCCAAGGGGTCGAACAAAAACACTACGAGGCGTGGGAAGAAAACGGCTCCTTCGCCTGTGGCCAGCGTCCTGACGCCGAGACCTACACCATCGTCATTCCGCCGCCCAATGTGACGGGTAACCTGCACATGGGCCACGCGCTCAATAATACGCTGCAGGACATTCTTGTTCGCTACAAACGCATGAAGGGTTTTGATGTGCTGTGGCAGCCGGGCACCGATCATGCCGGTATCGCCACCCAGATGGTCGTTGAACGCCAGATGGAAAAGGAAGGCCTGACCCGCCACGACCTTGGCCGTGACAAATTTATCGAGCGGGTGTGGAAGTGGAAGGCCGAATCCGGTGGATCGATCACTGGCCAGTTGCGCAGGCTTGGCGCATCGTGTGACTGGGCCCGGGAACGCTTCACCATGGACGATGGTTTGTCGGCTGCGGTGCGCAAGGTTTTTGTCGATCTGCACAAGCAGGGTTTGATCTACCGGGATCAACGTCTGGTCAACTGGGACCCGTTGCTGCATACGGCGATTTCCGATCTTGAGGTTGAACAGCGCGAAATCAACGGCAAGATGTGGTATGTCAAATACCCGATAGAGGGGCGCGACGGTGAGTTTATCAGCGTCGGCACAACAAGACCTGAAACCATGCTCGGCGACACCGGCGTCGCCGTCCATCCTGATGATGAACGCTACAAGGACTTAATCGGCAAGTTTTGCATCCTGCCGATTGTCGGGCGCAGAATTCCCATCGTTGCCGATGAATACGCTGACCCGGAAAAAGGTTCGGGAGCGGTCAAGATCACCCCGGCCCATGATTTCAACGATTTCGAGGTTGGCCGCAGGCAAGATCTTGAGGTCATCAATATTTTTGATCGCGATGCACGGATTAACGAAAACGCTCCCGATCACTTGCAGGGACTGGACCGGGCCGAGGCCCGTGACGTTGTCATTAAGGAGATTGAGGGTCTCGGTTTACTGGAAAAAATAGAAGACAACCTGATGACCATCCCCTACGGCGATCGCTCCGGTGTGATCATCGAGCCATGGCTCACGGACCAGTGGTTTGTCGATGCGGCGACACTGGCAAAACCTGCTATCGAAGCCGTCGAGCAGGGCAAAACCAAATTCGTGCCCCAGAACTGGGAAAAGACCTATTTTGAATGGATGCGCAATATCCAGCCCTGGTGTGTGTCCCGGCAAATTTGGTGGGGTCATCAAATCCCCGCCTGGTACGGCCCGGACGGGGAAATCTTTGTTGAACTGGACGAAGACGCCGCACAAGCCGCCGCCGACACCCATTACGGAAAAACCGTCGAGTTAAAGCGTGACGATGATGTTCTCGATACATGGTTTTCCTCCGCCCTGTGGCCGTTTTCGACCCTGGGCTGGCCCGAAGAAACACCGGAAGTTGCGCGTTATTATCAGACCGATGTGCTGGTCACCGGCTTTGATATTATTTTCTTCTGGGTTGCCCGGATGATGATGATGGGCTTGCATTTCATGGATGAAGTGCCGTTTCACACAGTCTATATCCACGCTCTTGTCCGCGACGAGAAGGGCCAGAAGATGTCCAAATCCAAGGGCAACGTCATGGACCCCCTTGATCTGATCGACAAGTTCGGTGCCGACGCCCTGCGTTTCACCCTGACCGCCTTTGCCGCTCAAGGGCGCGACGTCAAGATGTCGGAATCGCGGGTCGAAGGGTATCGTAACTTCTGCACCAAGCTGTGGAACGCGGCCCGCTTCGCCGAAATGAACGAATGCACTCCCGACCCGGATTTCGACCCCGCCGCCTGTAAGTTGACGCTCAACCGCTGGATTGTCGGCAAGACCGCCGAAGCTGCGGCGGCTGCCGAAGCAGGGTTGGAAAGTTACCGCTTCAACGATGTGGCGGGGGCTTTGTATCAGTTTACCTGGGGTGCCTTCTGCGATTGGCATCTGGAATTCGCCAAGCCGATCTTTCAGGGATCGGATGAAGCAGCCAAGGCCGAAACCCGCGCCGCCACCGCCTGGGCATTGGGGCAGGTATTACACATGCTGCACCCGATCATGCCGTTTATCACTGAGGAGTTGTGGCAATCGCAATATGCACCGGGTGACTCGTTGATGGGGTCGTCATGGCCGGACCTTTCGACCAGCCTGATTGACGCAGAAGCCGAAGCCGAAATGGACTGGGTCGTGCAATTAATTACCAAGGTTCGTGCTTTGCGTTCGGAAATGAATGTTTCGCCGGGTTCTAAAATTTCCATGTTGCTGAAAGACGCAAGTGACGTCACCAGGGCGCGCATGGAAACCCACAATGACATTTTGTCCACGCTGGCCCGCTTGTCTTCTCTGGATATTCTTGATGGCGAGGCCCCCAAGGGTGCGCTTCAGGATGTTCTGGGCGAAGCGACCATTGTCCTGCCGCTTGATGGCCTTGTTGACGTTGCCGATGAGACAGCCCGCCTTGAAAAGGAAATCGCCAGGCTGGAAATGGAAATCAGCAAGCACGACAAGAAACTGGCCAACAAGGGTTTCACCGACAAGGCCCCGGCCGCCGTCGTGGAAACCGAACGCCAGCGCCGGGCCGATGAAGCAGAGACCCTTATCAAAGTTTCAGAAGCACTGCAGCGGCTGAAGGAACTTTAGACACGGCAAAGGCAATATGAGCGCCTTTATCAAGAACTGTTTTGCATTGATAGCTGTCTTTGTTTTAATTAACGCCGAAGCTCATGGGGATCAGGTTGGTGTTCTCTAAAGCGGCCCGATTATTGACGCTCATGCCCATTATTCCCAGCCAGCCCGTAGCGTCTACCCGCCGCAAAAAGTAATTGAAAAATTTGATGCTGCCGGTGTCAAAGCCAACCTTGTCTTTTACCTGGCGCAATTATCAAAGAACAGACAGAAAATTCCCTCTATTTTATTGCCGTTGATGAACGTGAAACAGGTTCGTCCATGCATAGAGGAGAGCGGCTGATGAAAAAATATCCGTTAATGCCGAAGCGGTCCCCGGTCGTGAAAACGCCAGCATCCGTCATACTTGTTGGATTCGCAATTGCCATATTACTGACCGTTCAGGCTTGTTCTGGAATAACTGATATGAATGCGGACGTCAGGTATGCGCCATCCGGACACAACGACAGCGCCCTATCAATGGAAGGCGGGTTCGACGCCTACCTTGGCCGGACAAAATCCATGATTTCGCGTGCCCGGGTTTTTGAAGACCCGAAACAACGACAACAGGAAATCGAATTTAACGCACCGTTTGAAATTCATCCAGATCCGGTCCAGTGCGCCAATCGGCCGCGGCATGGCGTGCTGGTAGTGCATGGATTGTCAGGCTCTCCGGCCAGTTGGCGGGACCTGTCAGAAGAAATAGCGCAAAACTGTTATCACGTCAGGGCCATCCTGCTGCCGGGACATGGAACCCGACCAGGCGATTTGATCAATGTTACCCACGATCAATGGTTGCTATCGACCCGTCAGGCGGTCCGACAAATGAGTAGCGAAGTCGATCAGCTATATGTTGCCGGTTTTTCCATGGGGGCCACAATTGGGACGTTGTTGGCATATGAGGGAGAGCCCATTGATGGCTTGATTCTGTTATCGCCCGCCTTCCAGGCATTTTCCGGATTGCAATTTCTGGCCACCTGGTTGGAACCGTTCATGAATTGGGTTCACCGTGAACCCGGGGAAATGCCGGGCAGATACAGTACTGTTGCGGTCAGTGCAGCTGCGGAATTTCATCGCCTGACCAAAAGGCTGTCGGATATAGGCCGTGAAGATGCCGAGCTTTCGATTCCTGTATACATGGCGGTCACTTCGGATGATTCAGTGATCGATGTTCCTTTTGCCTTGCGCGCGTATGATGAGTTTTTGACATCCCCTCATAAACAGATGTTGTTAATAGGGAATCCTGAGGACACCGAAAAATTGCTGAAAAACCATCATGATTACCAGATCACAAAGCTTCCCAGTTCTATACCCGATCAGGGGATTTTAAAATTTTCCCATATGGCAATGCCCTTTTCGCCGGGTAATCCCGCTTATGGACGCAACGGCATCAGGTCGTGCGGGGACTATTCCGAGGGTTCAAAGGATCATAATTTATGTCTGGCCGCGACGGATATCTATTACACCAACGTGCGCCTGGAAGATAAGTCTCCCAATCACTTCAAACTTACCTTCAACCCGTATTTTGATGTGCTGTCAGGACAGATCGTCGAATTCCTTGATCGTGTCAGTCAAGACAAGGCAACACTTCGGCACCGCGTTTTGTAAGGGGGATAATCACTCAAGTCGTTTCGGGTTCCATCTCAATCGCACCGCATGGACATTCTGTTGCGCACAGGCCGCAGCCCTTGCAGAAGTCGTAAATGAATTCAAAGCGTTTGCCTGGCCCCAGCTTTTTGACCGCGTTGTCGGGGCAGACCCCGTAACAGTTATCGCATTCAAAGCAATTGCCGCAGGACAGGCAGCGCCGCGCCTCGAACAGGGCGTTGTCTTCATTCAGGTCTCCGATCACTTCATCGAAACTGGTTTGGCGGCGAATGATGTTGAGTTCTGGCTGCACAGAGGCCGGCGCGTTGTCGTAATACCAGGTGTTGAGGTTTTCATATTCAGCCAGTTTGCCGGTTTCCGGCTTTTCAAAAACGCCACCGTTCAGCCATGCATCAATGTGCCGGGCCGCTTTTTTGCCGTGCCCGACGGCGACGGTAACGGTGCGTTCAGACGGCACCATATCACCACCGGCGAACAGGCCGGGGTAGCCTGTCATCATGGACGCGTCCACATCGACGACGCCGTCCCCGGCGATGACAACGCCCGGCACTTTTTCCAAAAACGAGGTATCGACGTCTTGTCCAAGAGCCAGAATAAGGGTGTCGGCTTCAAGGGTTTCGATTTCACCGGTCGGTTGCGGACGACCGTCTTCATCAATTTCCATTCTCTCGACGGTGAACGTGGTCTCGTCAATTTGCTTGATGGTGCGTAGCCAGTGGATCAGTACCCCTTCCTCTTCGGCCTCAGAGGCTTCAAAGTCATGGGCGGGCATTTCCTTGCGCGAACGCCGGTAAACAATCATCGCCTCGTCGACTCCCAGACGCTTGGCCGTGCGGGCCGCGTCCATGGCTGTGTTGCCGCCGCCATAGACGATCACCCGGCGTCCAAGTTTGGGTGGCTCCTCACCAACTTCCATGTCGCGCAGGATGCTGGCAGCATCAAGGATTTTACCGGCGGCGTGGGCCGGAATGTCGATGCGCTTGGCGAGATGGGCGCCAACGGCGATGAAAACCGCATCAAAGCCTTCCGCTTGGAAGGCGAGCGGAATATCATCGACCTTGCAGTCCAACTGCATCTCGACACCCATATCGACGATGCGCTGAATTTCTTTATCAAGAATATCACGTGGCAGCCGGTACTTGGGAATGCCGAAACGCATCATGCCACCGGCCATCGGTCCGGCCTCGCGAATGGTGACGCTGTGTCCAAGGGTTCGCAGATGATAGGCCGCCGATAATCCGCTTGGACCGGCGCCAACGATCAGCACCCGCTTTCCTGTCGAATGATGATCAAATTCCGGTGCCCAGCCGTTCTTTATTGCCTGATCGCCAAGGAAACGCTCGACCGCATGAATGGCGACGGGTTCGTCAAGGGTGGCCCGGTTGCAGGCGCCCTCGCAGGGATGATAACAGACCCGCCCCATCACCGCTGGCATCGGGTTGTCTTTCATCAGTATTTGCCAGGCCTTGTGATAGTCGCCTTCCTCGGCATGGTAGAGCCAGCCCTGAATGTTCTCGCCGGCCGGGCAAGTGCTGTTGCAAGGAGGCAGGCGATCCAGATAGACCGGTTTAAGGGTCCGCCACGAGCCGGTGTGATTGGCCAGCGAGGTGCCGGGGTCAAGGGTAATGGCGAAGGGTAACGGCTTGCTCATGACGGCGTCTCCCCATCAAGCAACCCAAAGCGCTCGATGTTGTGGTCGGCCATGGCCTGAATGGCGTCGATGCTGTCTTGATCCTTATCATCCTTGGCGAACAGATGGGCGAAGCGCTTTTGCATTTTCAGATAGTCTTCGACCTGCACCTGGCGGCGAATTTTGCAGACGTTTGTCAGCGCGCCGTGTTCGGCTTCAAACAACGGAAACAAGCCACTCTCGACAGCCATTCTGGCGACGCTGATGGTCGCATCCGATGCCGACCCCCACCCTAAGGGACAAGGCACCATAATGTGGATGTAGCGAGAGCCCGATATATCCATCGCCTTTGTCACCTTGGCTTCAAGATCGTGAAGGTCGGCAACACTGGCCGTCGCCACATAAGGAATGTTATGGGCCATGGCGATCAGTGGCAGGTTTTTGCCGGTGCCAAAAACGTTGCCCGGGGCGTCACCAATGGCTTGCGTGGTCGCCGTGCGGGCTGTCGGCGGTGTGGCGCTTGATCGCTGAACACCGGTATTCATGTAGGCTTCGTTGTCGTAACAGATATAGAGCACATCATCATTGCGCTCGAACATTCCCGACAGGCAGCCAAAGCCGATGTCGGTGGTGCCGCCGTCACCGCCCTGGGCGACGACCTTGACATCTTTGCGACCCTTGACCCGAAGGGCCGCAGCAACGCCGGTTGCGACGGCTGGGGCATTGCCAAAAAGTGAATGCAGCCACGGCAGCTGCCATGATGTTTCCGGATACGGGGTGGTGAAGACTTCCAGACAGCCAGTGGCGTTGACGGCGACAAGTTGACCGTCTGTTGCGCGCATGGCCGCATCAAGGGCGTAGCGAGCACCCAGCGCCTCGCCGCAACCCTGACAGGCCCTGTGGCCTGATGTTATGGCGTTCGAGCGATCCATGCTGGCCTGCACGGTCCGCCGGGCGTCATCAAGCAACCGGTTGCCAACGGTGTGGGTGCCGGTTTGATAGAATTTGACGGGCTGGCTTTTCTGATCTGTCATTTTTTTATCCCGCCTGCTTTTTGGCGCAGAATATTTTCAGCCTTCGGGCCGGAACGCCGCGTCCTGCGGGCGCGAACGATTTCATGTTCGACGGCGCTGTGGTCAAGGTCGAGGAACTGAAGATCGGGCAAGCGGTCTTCCCCGGCAGCCTCGAAGACTTCCTGTAATGATGTCATGGTGATGGTCCGGCCACCCAGACCGGCAATCACCGTATAGACCGGAAGCGTTACCCCGCGCAGGGCCATGCGAACGTTGGAAGCGACGACCCCACCCAGACCCGGGGCCAGGCTTTTCTCGATAACCACGACACGCTTTGCATTCTTCAGGGCGTCTTGCAATTCATCAAGCGGGAAGGGTCTGAACGAACAGATGCTGACGGAGCCGATAGCGGTCCCGTCCTCACGCATGGTGTCGATAACTTCCTTGATGGTGCCATTAACCGAACCAAGCGCCACGACGATGGTTTCTGCATCTTCGGTTTTGTACTGATGAATAAGGCCACCTGATTCCCGCCCGAACACCTGCCTGAAGACATTGCCGATTTCCGGGATCAGTTTCAGCGCCTGTAGTTGGGTGTCGTTGGCCAGATAGCGAACTTCGGTGAAGGCTTCCGGGCCAACCATGGCGCCGATGGAGTAGGGGTCATCGGGATCGAGCATTTGTACCGGATCAAAGGCGGGCAGAAAGGCATCGACATCTTGCTGGCTTGGCATGTCGAGGCGTTCGTAGGCGTGAGTCAGGATGAACCCGTCCATGCAAACCATAACCGGGCAGCTTAGTTCTTCCGCCAGCCGGAAAGCCTGAATGTGCAGGTCGAGGGCTTCCTGATTGGTTTCGGCGTACAGTTGAATCCAACCCGCGTCGCGCATGGACATGCTGTCGGAATGATCATTCCAGATGTTGATGGGCGCACCGATGGCCCGGTTGCCGATGGTCATGACGATGGGCAGGCCCAGTCCGGCGGTGTTGTAGACGGCCTCGGCCATAAACAGTAGACCCTGACTGGCTGTCGCCGTATAGGTTCTGGCCCCGGCAGCAGACGCGCCGATGGCGACGGAAAGGGCCGCGAATTCGGACTCGACGTTGATGAATTCACAATTCTCGAGGCTACCGTCCTTGACCAGCGCACCGACTCCCTCGACGATGTGGGTCTGGGGCGTAATCGGATAGGCACAGACGACTTCCGGTCTACACAGGGCCACGGCCTGGGCGACGGCCTCTGATCCTTCCATTTGTTTCAACATGACTTCTAGGCCTCCCTGGCCAGATCGAAGGCTTCGCGGGCTGCGGCAATATTGGCTTCACCGATGGGCCCCGGGAATTTCTCGGTAATGGCTTTGGCCACCGCGTCCATGTGTAATTGCCCCGAAATGGCGGCGAACGCGCCAAGCAGGACAGCGTTGGGAACGGCACGCCCCACGTGTTTCATGGCCAGTTCCGTGGCCCCGATATGACAGACATGATGGGGTGGGAATTTTGCCACGTAATCCAAAATGCCCAGATCATCGAAACTGCGGGCTGAATTAATGACGATGAAACCACCCGGTTTTAAGCCCTGAAAAACGTCGATGGAATGCAGCAGGGTGGTGTCCTGAATGATCAGGGCGTCGGGCTCCATGATCGGTTCGCGCAGGCGGATTTCCTTGTCATCTATACGGCAGAACGAGACCACCGGCGCGCCCATGCGTTCCGAACCGAAGCTCGGAAATGCCTGTGCGTGCTTGCCTTCGATGAAGGCCGCCACGGACATCAGTTCGGCGGCAGTGACGACGCCTTGTCCGCCCCTGCCGTGGATGCGTATCTGGAAAATATCAACCTCCCGATTGCCTCAAAAAAGCATGTTCGGTTCCATGGTCAATCTATCATTGGCGTATCAGGCTTTCCTTGATATTGATCAACGTCTTATTTCTGTTCCTGATTGGGGGCGTCACTTATGGTTACACGACCGATTGCTGAAAAAGCCTGGTTGCCCGATGATAGTCGGGCCGTTATTGCCGATCTGGAGGGGCCGCTGATGGCAGGCTCCTTCGATGATATCGACGCCCGCGTTATGGACTTGATCGACAGTCACGAACGCCACATGGATGTTGAAACCATCGGCCTGAATGCCGGAACGAATGTTATGAACCCGCGTGCCGCGGCACTGCTAGGGCGTTCACTTGGCAATCGACCCAGTCTGGGCTTTCCCGGCGATAAATACGAAATGGGAATGCAACATGCCGAAAAGCTGGAAATAACCTGTGAGTCGCTGGTTAAAAAACTGTTCGAGGCGCCATTTGCCGAAATCAGGGTGCCTTCAGGTGCCATCGCCAACCTGTACACCTTCATGGCGACGTGCAAAGCCGGTGACGCGATTATGGCGTTCCCCGGTGAAATGGGTGGCCACGTTACCCATCACAGTGCCGGATGTGCGGGCCTTTACGGGCTCGATATCCATCCCGTTCCCTATGACGCCGCCCGCATGACCATTGATCTGGAGCGCCTGGCCAAGGAAGCCCGACGCATTAAACCGAAGCTGATCACCCTGGCCGGGTCGTTGTGCCTGTTTCCCTATCCGGTCGCCGAGGTGCGCGCTATTGCAGATGAGGTCGGGGCGTATGTGCTTTACGACGCCGCCCACATGGGTGGCATGATCGCCGGCAAGCGCTTTCAGGACCCGCTAAGGGAAGGCGCCCACCTGATGACCATGTCCACGTACAAAGCGTTCGGTGGTCCTCCCTCGGGATTACTTGTCTCGGCCGATGAAGAATTGGCCCGGCGCATTGACGCCATCGCCTTTCCCGGCATGACCGCCAATTTTGATTTGGGCAAGACGGCGGCGTTGTTGATGAGCGTCCTTGATTTGCTGGAATATGGCGAAACCTATGCCGATACCTGTCTTTCAAATGCGAAAAGTTTGGCCAAAGCGCTTGAGGCCGAAGGGTTTGCCGTTCACGGTGTTGACGGGCAGGGGCATACGCAAAGTCACCACCTGGCCCTGCACGCAGCTCCCTTGGGCGGCGGCCAGGCGGCATCAAAAAGACTGGCCGAAGCCAACATCCTGCTCTGTGGCATTGGCCTGCCCATTGATCCGGTGGAAGGCGACCTCAACGGTATTCGTATCGGCACCCAGGAGATCACCCGTCAGGGCATGGGGGCAAATGCCATGGCCGAAATTGCCCGTCTGATGGCGCGTCTCTGGCTGCACGGGGAGCGCGCCGAGGCTGTGCGCAAGGACGTTATCGATTTCCGGCGTGGGTACCAGGAATTGGTGTTTGTGAGATAGGCTTTGTTATTCCATTGAACATGGACTCCTCCAATGGTTTAAGTTTAGAATTCCTCTAACTAGTGAGGAGCAGTTCCGACCTAGCCTGCAAATCACCACGAGCCATAACACGCGCTGGGTCAATTCCGGGGGAGGTTCACATGGCTATTTTTATTGTCCAAGGCTGCTATTCCCAAGCGTCGATTATCGGCATGATCAACAAACCCGAAGACCGTTCTATCGCCGTCGCCAAACTGGCGAAAGCCGTTGGTGGGAAATTACTGGATTATTACGTCACTTTTGGTGAGTACGATTTCACCGTCATTATTGAAGGCGGTCGGGGAAAAAGTGAAGCCGATATGATGGCGGCGTCGATGGCGGCCGCAGCGTCGGGCGGGGTCACCAACCTTAAGACCACGGTCGGCATCAGATCAAAAGATTCCATGAAAGCCATGCGCGCGGCCAAGAAGGTGCTTAAAGGGTTTAGTGCTGCTGGCTCTGGCTAGGTGCAGCCTGCGCTTAGCTGATCCCAATTTCGTGGGCGTAATAAATCACATCCATTTCTGGCGGGGTGATGCTGGCCTGCGTCAACATGGTGTGGACTTGGCCGCGGTGGTGGGTTTGGTGATTGAACAGGGTTGCCAGGATCATCCAGACCGTGTTTTGGCCGGCGGTGCCAGCAATTGAGTGATAGTCGATGCTGGCCTGCAAGTCATCTTCGCTCATGCCCGCGACAAGGTCGATAAGGGCCATGTCTTCGGCCTTGCGGGCGCTGGCCAGTTCCTGAAAATCGTCATGCAGAATATCGGTCAGGCCGTTAATGTCGACTGGAGTTTCTTTGATGCGACCGGTCCACAATTGGTCAACCAGCAGCAGATGATTGAGTGTCGCGTGGATGGAACCAAAGAAGGCCTTGCGGTCTTGGCGGTAGGCGGCGTCCGGTAGTTCGGCGACGCAATCATAAATACGGCCGTTGGCCCATTTATTGAAACCGGCAAGGGTCGGGAAGGTGTTCACTAGTTGGCCAGATCTCTGGAAATTATGTAGTGGCCGTCGGTAAAGCCGTCGAAAATTTCATCGGCGTTGGGATGGGATACCGGTTCACCAGATTCGTCGGGCAGCAGGTTCTGTTCTGAAACATAGGCGATGTACGGGCCTTCCTCGTTCTCCGCCAACAGGTGGTAGAACGGCTGGTCCTTTTTCGGACGCACGTCTACAGGGATGGAAAGCCACCATTCTTCGTCATTATCAAATACCGGGTCGACATCAAAAATAGCGCCACGAAACGGATAGATGCGGTGGCGCACAAGCTCACCGATGCGGTAGCGGGCAGTTTTGATGGGTGTCTCGTTGTGGTTCATGTTTTTGTCTTCTGGTTCAGAATTGCTTAGCGGGCAATTAATCTGGGTGCGGGACTTCCTTTTGGCAAGCCCCGGAGTCCATAATATCGGGTATTCTGTTTTTTCATAGGTACTAAAGGCTTTTTGATTGCACCATCATGAATACAACCCCTGAAAAACTAACCCCCCCGAGACCCGGGGACTTTGGCCTTAAAGAGGCTGATGTGCAAAGTGAAAGCCTTGAGACGATTAAAATGGGCGACCTCGCCATTCCCAAACGATTATCCCCGGCTGCTAACTGGGGTTTGGGTCTAAGTGTGGCCGTGCCGTTGGCGGTATGGACGTTATATGGGCTTATCACCCGCATTGATTCACTGGCTTTGGGCATGACTCTCGGGCTGCTGGCGGGGATTATTGTTTTCCAGCTTGCCGTATCGGTGGTGCCGCTTTCCATTGATGTTGCCTTGCATGGCGTTGGTTTGCTGGTTGATGAAGTCGGCGCACACTTCAGTGAAAAGGCACGCGCCAAAATCGCCTACCGTAAGGCCTGGAAGGCTTACCGGAATGAGCTGGCCCGGGGAGGTTTTGATCGGTAATAAGAGATTTTGATCGGTAATAAACAGTAAACGGCTTGTGTGTTATCTTCGTTGGAAGATTGACAAGAAGGAATACTGAACGTGGCTGTTGTCGAACTAAGGGAAGATGATGATGATCTGGCGACCCCACAGGCCGGGGGTCCGCCAGAGCTGCCTGACTTTGAGGACAGCAACCCGCCACCCGATAATAATGCCCACCCTTCACCCGAACAACGGGCCGACTTCGTCGTCAAACGTCTTGAGCAGTTTATCCGCGAAGGACGCACCATTGCCGAGGGCATGTCGCTCAGACAATGGATGGATATGGCCCGCTTTGAAATCGCCAACGCCCTGATGGCGGCTGAAAATGCCCAGCACGATGACGAAGCTGTCTCCAAACGGCTTTTGTTCACCGTCGCAGCCTCCCTTACGACCATCGGTTTCTGGGGGGTGCTTTTCGCCTATGACAAAGTGCAGTATCTGGTCGTTGCCATTATCTTTGGCATCACCGGTATCATTCTTTTGGCCATCGTCGGTGAATGGCGGTTGATGAAATACTTCCGCCGCCATCAGGCGCGCCAGCGCGAAAAATCCTTACACCGGGTCGAAGATCTGACCCGCCGGATCAAGCGCATGGAAAAAGAACTTAAAGAGGAATCCCACGCCCTGCAAAGCAAATTGAAGCGAAATTACGACCGGGCGCGCGAGGATATCCTTAATAATCTTGAGGATAAAGCGTCTTAAAAGGGCTTTAAAGAGCGGCCGGTCAGCACTATTGTGCCCGAAACGTCACCCGCTTCTTTAAAGGATTTAAGATCATGCCCGAACTTCGCTCACGCACTTCCACACATGGCCGCAATATGGCGGGCGCTCGCGGGTTGTGGCGCGCAACCGGTATGACCGATGATGATTTCGGCAAGCCGATTATCGCCGTCGTCAACTCGTTCACCCAGTTCGTGCCGGGACATGTTCACTTAAAAGACCTGGGCCAGATGGTCGCCCGCGATATCGAGGCCGCAGGTGGTGTCGCCAAAGAGTTTAACACCATCGCCGTCGATGATGGCATCGCTATGGGACATGACGGCATGTTGTATTCGCTGCCCAGCCGCGAAATCATTGCCGATTCGGTGGAATACATGGTCAATGCCCACTGCGCTGACGCCATGGTCTGTATTTCCAACTGTGACAAGATCACACCGGGTATGTTGATGGCGTCCATGCGCACAAACATCCCGACGGTGATGATTTCAGGTGGCCCCATGGAAGCGGGCAAGATCAATATTGACGGCAAGGACCAGTCGATCAATCTGGTCGACGCCATGATCAGGGGTGCCAATCCTGATGTCTCGGACGAAGAAGCCCTTGAATTTGAACGCTCAAGCTGTCCGACTTGCGGTTCGTGTTCGGGCATGTTCACGGCCAATTCCATGAATTGTCTGGCCGAAGCGTTGGGAATGGCATTGCCGGGCAATGGCTCACTGCTGGCCACACATGCGGACCGGGAAGCCCTGTTTCACAAGGCAGGGGCTTTGATTGTCGATATCACCAAACGCTACTACGACGACGACGACGAAAGCGTTCTGCCGCGCGCCATGGGCTCTTTAAAAGGGTTCGAGAACGCCATGACTGTCGACATCGCCATGGGCGGATCAACCAACACAGTGCTGCACTTGTTGGCGATTGCCCAGGAAGCAGAGTGTGATTTCACCTTGAAGGATATGGACCGGTTGTCGCGCAAGGTGCCGCATCTGTGCAAGGTCGCGCCGTCCCATCCGGACTACCACATGGAAGATGTTCACCGGGCTGGCGGCATCATCGCCATCATGGGCGAGCTTGAGAGGGCCGGGCTCATTCACCGCGATGTGCCCAGCGTCCACGGCGGCATGATCGGCGACGTTATTGATGCCTGGGATGTTGGCCGCAGCAATTCCGAAGAGGTCAGGGATTTCTACCGTGACGGACCGGGCGGGGTGATCACCACCGAAGCCTTCAGTCAAAACAAGAAGTACGACACTCTGGATATGGACAGGGAAGGGGGCTGTATCCGTGATGTGGCTAATCCATATAGCACTGAAGGCGGACTGGCTGTGCTCTATGGCAACATCGCCGAAGACGGCTGCGTCGTCAAAACCGCTGGTGTCGATGAAAGCTGCTACACGTTTTCGGGCACAGCATTCGTCGTCGACAGTCAGGACGAGGCGATCGCCAAAATCATGGGTGGAGAAGTCAAGGAAGGCCATGTGGTTGTCATTCGCTACGAAGGGCCCAAGGGCGGGCCGGGCATGCAGGAAATGCTGTATCCGACCAGTTACCTTAAATCTATGGGCCTGGGCGCGGCCTGTGCATTGCTCACCGACGGCAGGTTCTCAGGCGCGACATCGGGGCTTTCGGTCGGTCATGTGTCACCGGAAGCTGCTGCGGGCGGGGCTATCGGCCTGATTGAGGCCGGCGACACCATCGAATTCGATATCCCTAACCGTTCGGTCAATCTGAAAATTTCCGACGACGACCTGAGCAAACGCCGTGAAGCCATGGACGCCCAAGGCAAGGATGGCTGGAAGCCCAATCGCACCCGTGTCGTCTCGCAGGCGCTCCGGGCCTACGCCGCCCTCGCCACATCAGCCGACAGGGGTGCGGTGCGCGATGTCAGCCAGGTCGAAGGGTAATGGTCGACCTGAATAAGGGGCTTGAGCTACATAAAGCAGACGCCTATCACTCTGGTTGAATAATACCCCTATAATTAGTAAGTTCATTGACCGGTTCGATTGTCGTCTTATAGTGCGACGCAATTGTTTGGGATGAATTGACGCGGGGGCGTCATTTGCTGAGGAAATGCGTGGGGGCGCGTCATGGATTTTGTAACCTGGACCAAGGCGTTCAAGGTCGGCGTACCGTTTGTTGACGCCGACCATCGAATTCTTGTTGATTTGATCAATCAGGTTAACGCCTGCATAGACAAACGTGAGGAAACGACGACCCTGGCCAGTGTGCTGGGGACTCTTTTCGACTACACGGAATATCATTTCTCGCGCGAAGAGAAACTGATGGAGCTGTCAAATTACGGCGGTCTTGGTCTTCACAAAATCATTCATCGCTCTCTGGCCAAGCAGGTTTACGATATTGATGTGAGTTTTCGCGAAGATCCGGGAAGCGTCAACGCCACTGAAGTTCGGGATTTCCTTAACAACTGGTTGCTTGAGCATATTTCCGGCCACGATTTTGAATATCGGGAAGCCTGTCTGAAAAACAAAACCGCCCGCGACAAAGCAGGGGCTATCCGTTTTATGGAAGATGAAATAACCGGTAGTAGGGCACACAAGCTGGCCGATCTTTCAGTTATGGTGGTTGATGACAACAAAAACTTCCTGCAGCTCGTCGAAACCATCCTCAAGGCCATTGGCGTTCGTCGCGTGCAGCTTGAACAATTTCCGGAAAAAGCCATTGATAAATTAATTAAACGTCCGACCGACCTGGTGTTCTGTGACTGGGTGATGGAAGACATGAACGGCGCTGAATTCGCCCAGAAAGTCAAGGACATGGGCCTGCCGACAAAGGTGGTGCTATTGACCGGTTATTCAGTTGAGACTTTGCAGATGCGTTCTTCCAGTGACGCGGTTGAGGGCTATCTTGAAAAACCGATTACGGCAAAAAGCCTGATCGATTCAATTTCAGCTATTACCATCAATTAGTCACTGCCGCGCCTGCGGGGGTACTGGGGCAGGCCGTCATTAATGGGCTGCCAGGAAATTTTGCTGTCCACCCATAAATGATCTTGCGGGGGGAACACGCCCGGATCGTCCAGGGTGGCGGTACTGATATCAATATCCGCACCGTCCAGATAGCAAAAGGTCAGGGTGGTTCCGCAGGATGGACAAAAGCCTCGTTCGGCAGCGTCGGAGGAGTGGTAAAATTGTGGTCGCTCGTTTGTGAACGTCACCATTTCAGCCGGAAATTCGCTCCAGGTGACGAAAGCCGCACCGGCCGCCATGCGGCACTGGGTGCAATGACAGGTGGTGGTGTTATTGGGGGTGCCGCGAACCTGGTAGCGTATCCGTCCACACTGGCAACCGCCTTCGTGGGTATGGTTATTACCCATTGTAGATTTTTTCGGCCTCTTCTCGACACAGTCGGGGATTGTTTACAAATTCTCCCCACATTTCTTTTTCTAGAACACCTCCACGAGGCAAACCAGCACCTCTGAAGCCCGGGTCTAGGCTCCTTATGTTCATTAATTTCATGTAGACACCACTTGTGTTTCGGAAAGTTTCCTTCCGTAAAGACATCGGTACCGGTGAATATTGGTGAATAAGCTCACTGAGTTCGGCAATTGCAGGGCTTGTTCGTGGTGGAATGTTACCCTTTCGACGAAAATAAAAATCGAGAGCTAATAATACTTCTGGACGTGTCCATGTGGGGTTTTGTTTTCCCATAATGGAAAAACTTTAGCTTACTTGAACCTAAAGGTCCAACTCACACCAGATCGGGGTGTGGTCTGATGGTTTTTCCCAGCCTCTGGGGGTGCGGTCGATGTCACAGCTTTTCAGACGGTCCGCGGCCTGCGGGCTGAGCAACAGGTGATCGATTCTGACCCCGTGATCCTTCTGCCAGCCGCCGGCCATATATCCCCACCAGGTATAGAGCCCGGTTTCGGACGTCGTCGCCCGAAAGGCGTCGGTCAGGCCAAGGTTGATGATTTTTCTTAAGGCGGCCCGAGACTGTGGCTGGAACAGGGCGTCATTGGCAAACGCGGCGGGGCTGTAGACATCGCCTTCTTCGGGGATGACATTATAGTCGCCGCCAAGGACGAAAGCGTCACCGCCCTTGAGCAATTTCTGAACGTGAAGGTACAAGCGCTCCATCCATGCCAGCTTGTAGTCGAATTTTTCACCGGGGAGGGGATTGCCGTTGGGGAGATAGATGCAACCGACCCTGAGCGAACCAGTGAAAACTTCAAGATAACGGGCTTGCTCGTCATCCACGTCGCCGGGCAGGGCGGTCAGTTCCACGTCAATGGGAAATTTGGACAGGATGGCGACGCCGTTATAGGTCTTCTGACCGACCACCGCGACGTTATAGCCCAGGGCTTCGATTTCCATCCTCGGGAACGCCTCATCGACGCATTTGAGTTCCTGCAACAGGACGATGTCGGGCGCAGCCTCTTTCAGCCAGCGCTGCAGGTGTTCAAGGCGGGCTTTGACGGAATTAACATTCCAGCTGGCGATTCGGGTCATTTCTGGTGCAACCTGCGTTTAATCAAACGCAACTACGTTGCCTGATTTTTTAATAACGATCAAATTATCTTCAATGAAGTTTGATCTAAACCGCGAATGAGGTGCCGCAACCGCACGTCGATGTGGCGTTGGGATTGGTCATGGCGAAGTAGGATCCGATCAGATCCTCCTTAAAATCCAGTTCCGAGCCTTTCAGGAAATCCAGCGACACCTCGTCGATAACCACTTCGATGCCGTTCTTCTCATACAAAAGGTCGTCGTCTTTCAGTTCGTTATCCAGGCTAAAGCCATACTGAAAGCCAGAGCATCCGCCACCTGAAACCGCAACGCGCAGGCGCATGTCCGCTGTTTCCTCCATGGCGACAAGGGCGGCGATGCGCTTGGCCGCATTGTCGGAAATGGCGAAGGATTCGGTCTCGCTTACGGCGCTGGTATCAGGCATTTTGCTGCTGCTCCACTTTATTCGATGGATAACTATATCATGCCCTACTCATATAGTCAGGAATTTCCGTTTGTCAAAGGGTCTTCTGGTAGTTGCTTGCCGGGCTCAGTCACTGTAGTTTCCGGACCATGGAAACCAATATTTATGCCTGTCATCCAAAACAGAGCCGCGGACGCCTGTTTGACGAGCCTGACAGCGCAACTCGAACCTGTTTTCAACGAGACCGAGACCGGATTATTCACTCGGCCGCTTTTCGTGCCCTGGAATACAAAACCCAGGTTTTCGTCAATCATGAAGGTGACTTTTTCCGCACCCGCCTGACCCATTCATTGGAAGTTTCACAAATTACCCGTTCCGTCTGTCGCGCCCTTGGTTTGAATGAAGATCTTGGCGAGGCACTGGCTCTGGCCCATGACCTGGGCCATCCGCCATTTGGTCATGCGGGCGAGGATGCCTTGAAGGAATTGATGGAACCCTACGGCGGATTCGATCACAACGCCCAGTCGCTACGGGTGATCACCATGCTCGAACAGCGCTATGCCGATTTCAATGGCTTGAACCTGACCTGGGAAACCCTTGAAGGGGTGGTCAAGCATAACGGTCCCCTGATTAATGATGCCCGCGGCCAAGACGATCTTCCCAACGCCGTCGCAAAATACAATGCCAGCCATGATCTGGAACTGGCGACCTTTGCCAGTGCCGAAGCCCAGGTCGCGGCGATATCAGACGATGTCGCCTACAATAATCATGATCTGGATGATGGTCTGCGCGCCGGTTTGTTCACCATTGAAGACCTCGCCGACGTGCCCCTTGCCGGGCCACTGTTTGCGGAAGTTCAAAAGACCTATCCAGAGCTTGAACAATCGCGCCTTATTTTTGAGGTAATCAGGCGGATGATTGGTGACATGGTCAACGACCTGCTTGATGAAACCGGGCGGCGCCTGAAAGATCTTGGCCCCAAATCCGCCGATGACATTCGCGCCCATACGCAGCCGGTAGCCGGTTTTTCCGACACCATGCGGGCCAATGATGCCAGCCTTAAAAAATTCCTGTTTGAAAACATGTACAGGCATTACAAACTCAACCGCATGACCAGCAAGGCAAAACGGGTGGTCACGGAACTTTTCACGTTACTGATCAAAGAGCCAGAATGTCTTCCAGCCGAGTGGTGTTTATTGGGCGGTACCGAAAATTCACAACAAACCGCGCGCACGGTCGCCGATTATATTGCTGGCATGACCGACCGTTTCGCGCTCGACGAATACCAAAATCTTTTTGACGTTCAGGCTAAAAATTCATGAATTTGTTTGATCATTTTCGCCATCAGGTGCTCGGGCTTATCGATGCCCTTGTCAGTGACGGCATTCTTTCCGAAGGGCTTGAGACCTCAAGAATAGGTGTCGAACCTCCCAGAGAAGCCAGCCACGGCGATATCACCACCAACGCGGCCATGTTATTGGCCAAGCCTGCGGGCAAAAAACCGCGCGATATTGCCGAAGCCCTGGCTGAGCGCCTGAAGGATCTTGAATTCGTCACCGGGGTAGATATTGCCGGGCCTGGTTTTATCAACCTGACCCTCGAGCCCAGCTTCTGGCGTCAACGCCTTGTCGAAGTCTTGAATGAAGGCACCGCATACGGAACATCCACCATCGGCGCGGCTGAGCCCGTCAATGTGGAGTACGTCTCGGCCAATCCGACCGGCCCCTTGCATGTGGGTCATGGCCGCGGCGCTGTTTTTGGTGACGCCCTGGCTTCGCTTCTGGAAAAGGCCGGTTTCGCCGTTACCCGCGAATATTACATCAATGATGCCGGGGCCCAGATCGATACCCTGGCGCGCTCCCTGCACCTGCGCTATCTGGAGGCCTTGGGGGCGGATATTGGAACCATCCCGGAAGGTTTGTATCCGGGCGACTACCTCATTCCGGCAGCGCAGAAACTGGTAGAGGCTGACGGCGATAAATGGAAAGACGCTTCCGAAGAAGAATGGCTTGAGCCGGTTTCCCAGTTCGCCATTTCCGAGATGATGGATCTCATTCGCGATGACCTTGCGACGCTGGGGATCAAACAGGATGTGTTTTCATCCGAACGGCAAATGGTCGCTGCTGGCGGCGTCGAAAAAGCCCTTACCGCCCTGCAGGAAAGGGGATTAATCTACGAAGGTATTCTGGAGCCGCCAAAGGGCAGAAAGCCCGACGATTGGGAACCGCGCGAACAGACGTTGTTCAAATCTTCAGATTTTGGCGATGATACCGACCGCCCGGTCAAAAAGTCCGATGGCTCGTGGACCTACTTCGCCACCGATATTGCCTATCACGAGGATAAACACCGGCGTGGCTTCAACACCATGATCGATGTCTGGGGCGCTGATCACGGCGGCTATGTCAAGCGCATGACTTCTGCCGTCAAGGCACTGACAGAAGAGCAGGGTGAACTGGACGTCAAGCTGTGTCAGATGGTCAATCTCCTTGACAATGGTCAGCCGGTGAAGATGTCAAAGCGGGCGGGGACGTTCGTCACTATTCGCGACGTCGTCGAAAAAGTCGGCAAGGATGTCGTCCGGTTTATCATGTTGACCCGCAAGAACGACGCCCAACTGGATTTCGATTTAACCAAGGTTTGCGAGCAGTCGCGGGAAAACCCGGTGTTTTATGTGCAGTACGCCCATGCCCGTATTCATTCGGTGTTGCGTCATTGTTCAGAACTTTTCAAGGCCGACGAGCTGACAGCTGACTCCCTGGCAAAGGCACCCCTTGAGCGCCTGAAAGACCCTTCCGAACTGGCGCTGATCAAATTGATGGCAAGCTGGCCGCGGGTTGTCGAAGGGGCGGCGCTGGCCCACGAACCGCACCGTATTGCTTTTTATCTTGGTGATCTGGCGACGGAATTTCACTCCCTGTGGAACAAGGGATCGGACAACGCCTCCTTACGCTTTATTCTTCCCGAGGATCGCGAGTTGACGCTGGCGCGATTAGCGCTTGTCAAAGGGGTCGCGTTCGTGATCGCATCGGGGTTACAGGTAATCGGAGTCGTTCCCGTGGAGGAGATGCGTTAATGGTCCCTTCGGACGAACCAGAAGACGAAATTGTTCCCGATCCCTCTGATGCCCTTGAGTTC
Organism: Rhodospirillaceae bacterium; assembly: GCA_018662005.1. Classification (NCBI taxonomy): domain Bacteria; kingdom Pseudomonadati; phylum Pseudomonadota; class Alphaproteobacteria; order Rhodospirillales; family Rhodospirillaceae; species Rhodospirillaceae bacterium. Next base: position 61,444 of record JABJHA010000005.1, read on the forward strand.
CAACGGGTCAAGCGGGCAAAGCCCAAACGTCGCGGCTTCTGGCTGCTGATGCTGATGGTCCTGATCGGTTCCGGCGCTGGTGCCGGTTGGCATTATTACGGCGACCGGTTGATGGGAAAGGACAAGGATAATCTCCCTGTCATTCACGCCGCCGAGGGGCCCGTGAAAGTACGCCCCAAAACACCCGGTGGCATGAGCATCCCCGACCGCGACAAGCTGGTCTATGACCGCATGAATGGCAGCGTTCCCGAACCCAGGATCGAACGCCTTTTGCCAATGCCTGAAATGCCAAAAACACCACAGGCTCCGGTAGCTGAAGCAAAAGCAGAAACCCCGGTTGCGAAAGCCGAAACGGAAGTCCAAAAGCCAAAATTACTGGCTAAGCCGCAAAAGCTGGAACCCGGCAAAGTCGAACTCAAGAAAGAACCTGAAAAAACGCCTGAGCCTGCCGTCACTGTCAATCAGGACATGATGCCCGAACCCGTTGCCCCGGTTGAGAAGAAGATAGAAACAGCAACACCGCCGCCACCCGCCGCGACGGCGCTTTCCAAACTTGCCTATCAAATTCAGATTGCCGCTGTTCGCTCGCGGGAACGGGCGGAAAGTGAATGGGAGCGTTTGATAAAGAAACACGGCGACCTGCTTGGCGGCTATTCCCTGAACATCGTCCGTGCCGATTTGGGCGCTGACAAGGGTATCTTTTTCCGTTTGCGCGCAGGGCCGATTGCTGGCGAGGATGTGGCCCAGGCCCTGTGTCAAAATTTGGCCAAACGCAAGGTTGGCTGCCTGATCGTCCGGCCTGGCGGTTAATGTGACACCTCTGGCTTCTATTTTAGGCTGTTCCGGCCTTGTCCTTAGTGATCAGGAACGAGCTTTTTTTACAGATGTCCAACCGCTCGGTTTTATCCTCTTTGCACGCAATTGCGACAATCCGGATCAAGTGCGGGCGCTGGTCGCATCCTTGCGTCAGTGCATTGAGCGCACGGATGCACCGGTTCTGATTGATCAGGAAGGCGGTCGTGTTCAAAGACTGAAACCGCCCCACTGGCGCGATGCTCCAGCGGCCAACAATTTCGTCACGCTCTATCAAAAAGACCCTGGCCTTGCCATTGACGCGGCGCGTCTGAATGCGCGCCTGATCGCCTATGAATTGACCGCTCTTGGTATCAACGTTGATTGTGCGCCGCTCCTCGATGTCGTACAGCCGGGCGCTGACCCGGTCATTGGTGATCGCGCTTTCGGTGATGACCCTGAGACCATAACGGCGCTGGCGCGTGCAGCTTGCGAGGGTTTCCTGATGGGCGGCGTAATGCCGGTGATCAAGCATATTCCCGGCCACGGGCGAGCCGATGCGGACTCCCATAAAAAATTGCCGCGTGTTGATGCGGACCTTGAAACCTTGTCAAAAACCGACTTCGCGCCATTTCGCGCTTTAAAGGCCATGCCCTGGGCGATGAGCGCGCATGTTCTCTATACAGCGCTGGATATCAATCAACCTGCGACCTTGTCGCCGGACATTATCTCCATAATTCGTGAGGACATTGGTTTTGACGGTGTCCTTGTTTCCGACGACTTGTCCATGCAGGCATTGAGCGGAACCCTGGGGGAGCGCACCAGCCGGGCTATAGCGGCCGGTTGTGATGTTGCCTTGCATTGTAATGGTGATATGGCCGAGATGAAAATGGTCACAGAAAACTGTGGGAATTTAACCGCAGACGCCGTCAGCCGCATTGAACGAGGCACATCCATGGGTCGCGATAACCGGGTTACCCTGGTCGAAGATTTTTCCGCCGCTGTCCAAACACTTACCTCTATGATGACCGGGGAGGGGAACTGAAGTGGATTTTGACGGCTTGATGTTTACGGTCTCGGTCTGGGCCTTGCCACTATTGTTGGCGATTACCTTTCACGAGGCTGCGCACGGCTTTGTCGCCTGGCGACTGGGTGACAATACCGCTTACCTGAAGGGTCGCGTCAGTTTTAACCCTTTTCGTCATGTCGATCCGTTTGGAACGATCGTGATGCCGGCGCTATTGCTGTTTGCTTCGGGCGGAAAAATGATGTTCGGTTTCGCCAAACCGGTGCCGGTGGCGTTCCACCGTCTACGCCATCCCCGCCGTGACATGGTGTTGGTTGCCCTGGCCGGACCCGGAACAAATATCCTGCTGGCCATTATTTCTGCCCTGCTTATCCACACGTTGCCTTTATTTCCACCTGACGTTGCCGAGTGGGTTTTCTTAAACCTCAGGAACTCCATCTTGCTTAATATGATTTTGGCTGTCTTCAATATGCTGCCCTTGCCGCCCCTTGATGGCGGGCGGGTTGCGGTTGGCCTTTTGCCGCGGGTTTTGGCTATGCAACTTGCGCGCTTGGAACGGCTAGGCTTTTTTATTATTCTGGGTGGAATCTTTGTTTTGCCATGGATCGGGGATAAACTTGGCCTTGATCTGAATATTTTCTACTGGCTGGTTTTTGAACCCGCTGCTCATCTGTCGCAGTGGATATTCCGGCTTACGGGCGTACTTTAATGGAAACCATCGAAGAGTTTGAAAACGATAGCCCGCTCGAAGCGAAAGGAGTCGCCTCCTTCGTCGTCGATATTGACGGCTTTGAAGGCCCAATTGATGTGCTGTTGGCGCTGGCCCGTGATCAAAAGGTCGATATTACCCAGATTTCGATCCTGCAACTGGCCGATCAATATCTGGAGTTTGTCACCATCGCCAGCCACAACAACCTGGAACTCGCTGCTGATTACCTTGTCATGGCTGCCTGGCTGGCGTACCTGAAGTCGCGCTTGATGTTGCCTGATCTTGGCGCTGAAGACGAACCAACCGGCGAGGAAATGGCCCATGCCCTGGCGTTTCAGCTAAAAAGACTGGAATCCATGCAACAGGCGGGCGCCGCCCTGATGACCCTTGATAAACTGGGGCAGGATTTTTTCGCCCGGGGGATTCCTGAAAAGTTCAAAATATCTCAATCAACGGTGTTTGATGTCAGTTTGATTGATTTGCTAAAGGCTTATGGTTCGCAAAACAATGCCAAGGCTGACAGGACGTTGCATATCGAGGCTTGGGATTTACACAGTGTCGATGACGCCCTTGAGCGTCTGCTTCAGGTGGTTGGCAAAATGCCCGACTGGAATGTGCTGTCAAAGTTTCTGCCGGCCGGTTTGAAAGAGGGCCTGACCTTTCGTTCGGCTGTCGCCTCGACCTTTGCCGCGACCCTGGAAATGGCCCGCGAGGGTAAACTCAGACTGCGTCAAAATGCCGCTTTTGAACCTATTTTCCTGCGCAGCGCCCCTGATGACTTGACGTCCAGACCGGCAGAGCTTATCGAAGCGTCCTTGGGCGATACGGACGAAGAAGAATGAACGACATACCCGATCAGAATATCAGACTGCTGGAAGCGATTTTGTTCGCCTCCACCGATCCTGTGAAAGAAAAGTCACTGGCCCGCAGATTGCCCGAAGGCGTCGAGCCCGGTCCGTTGCTTGAAGAATTGAAAGACCATTATCAGGGACGCGGCGTTAATCTTGTCAATGTCGGCGGTTCGTGGGCGTTTCGTTCGGCTGCTGATTTGACCAATATGCTGAACCGCGAAATTGAAGTTGCCCGCAAACTGGGTCGCGCAACCGTCGAAACTTTAGCCATTATCGCGTATCACCAGCCCATTACCCGCGGCGAGATTGAAGAAATTCGCGGTGTCTCCCTAAGCAAGGGCACCTTTGACGCCTTGTTTGATCATGGCTGGATACATCCGCGTGGTCGTCGCAAAACACCGGGTCGGCCAACGACATGGGGAACGACAGACGGATTTCTTGACCATTTCGGCCTGGAAAGTGTCAAGGATTTGCCGGGAATTGAAGAGTTGAAGTCCGCAGGATTGCTGGATAAACGTCCGGCCATCGACGCTTATACGATCAGTGGTCAAGTTGCCGCCTCTGCCGCCGACGTGGCTCATATTGATGGGGCAGAGGCCGGGGATGATGAGGCAGAACTGCCTTTGGCGGCTGATTTGGAAGAAGAAACATGAACCGGGGCTTTTCACCCCCTGTTCAGATAAAATCCACTAGAATGAAGTTGTTTAGGTTAAAGGCGTTTGTGGCGTTGCCCTGTCATAGGGTTTCTGCCATTATCCGCCCTCCAATTTTCCTTTAAGATTAAGTGAGAGACTACTATGGGTGCATTTAGCATTTGGCATTGGGTTATCGTTCTTGCGGTTGTCCTTGTTCTGTTTGGCGGTAAGGGTAAAATTTCAGCTCTGATGGGTGATTTTGGCAAAGGCCTTAAATCCTTCAAGAAGGGCATGAAGGATGAGGATGGCGATGACGCCAAGGCATCAGAAGACGCGCCGAAGTTGAGCGAGAAAAACTCCGAAACCGTCGATCAGGCTGCTTCTGAAGAAAAGAAAAGCGATTAGCTTTTCAGGCTTGCGTTGAACCGGGGTCTTTTTCAGGCCCTGCCGTCTTCTTTTCTTTTTTTGGGGGTACCGTCGCGCCATGTTCGATATTGGCTGGCAGGAACTTTTTATTGTTGCCGTTCTGGCCCTGATTGTTGTCGGGCCAAAGGATTTGCCGCGTGCGCTACGCACCATCATGGGGCTGGTTCGCAAGGCCCGCGGCATGGCTCGTGACTTTCAGGACGGCATCGACGATGTGGTTCGCGAAGCCGATCTCGATGATATGAAAAACAAACTCGAAAACCTGTCCGATGGTGACATCGAAAAAAGTATTCACGATACCATCGACCCGACAGGTGGTCTGGCAAGCGATCTTGATATGTCCGAAATAAAGGGAGATATCGAAGCCCTGGGCAAGGAACCTGAAGTCCCCGAGGATGAAGCAGCGGCCCCGTCACGTTCGGTCGGCGAAGAAGCCAAAACCCCGGCAATCGAATCCGACCCAAAATCAGATAAGGACGCCTGATCCGTGGCCGATATCGAAACAGATGAGAAGATAGAAGAAAGCAAGGCCCCCTTGCTTGAGCATCTGATCGAGCTCAGGCAACGGATGATCTACGCATTCGCCTCGGTTATCTTGCTGTTCTTCGTTTGCTATTATTTCGCCCCGACCCTGTATGATTTTCTCGTCCAGCCGCTGGCCGATATTCTTTCAACATTGGGCGGCAATCGCCGGCTGATCTTTACCGCCCTGCATGAAGCCTTCTTCACCTATATCAAGGTTGCCTTCTTTGCCGCCTTGTTCCTGGCCTTCCCGTTTATATCCATGCAGTTGTGGTTGTTTATTGCGCCGGGTCTTTATAAGAACGAGAAAAAGACCCTGCTGCCGTTCCTGGTCGCAACCCCGATCCTTTTTTTCATGGGCGGTTCGCTGGTCTATTACTTCATTTTTCCGCTGGCCTGGAAGTTTTTCCTCGGTTTTGAATCCGTGGGCGGGGCCGGTGCTTTGCCTATCCAGCTTGAAGCCAAGGTCGATCAGTACCTGTCGCTGGTGATGCAGCTTATTTTTGCTTTTGGCCTGTGTTTTGAACTTCCTGTCGTTCTGACCTTGATGGGTAAGGTCGGTATGGTGACTGCCGATGGCTTGCGCAAAAAACGCCGTTACGCCGTCGTGATTGCCTTTATCGCTGCTGCGGTGTTGACGCCGCCAGATGTAATTTCACAGATTGGTTTGGCTTTGCCGACGATCCTGCTTTACGAAATTTCGATTATTGCCGTTAGTATGGTTCAGCCCGCAGTCGTCGAAGAGGATGATGACGACGACGAAGATGAAGACGATAGTGAGGACGAATCAGAGGAAACGACGGAAACCTGACATGTTTGACATTAAGTGGATTCGTGAAAACCCGGATGCTTTCGACAAGGGGCTGGCGCGTCGAAAACTGGACCCGCAGTCCTCTGCACTGATCGCGCTCGACAAACAGCGCCGCGAAGCCGAAACCCAGGCTCAGGAACTGCAGGCCAGCCGTAACAAACTGTCCAAGGAAATCGGTAACGCCAAGGCAAAGGGCGAAGACGCCACGGACATCATCGCCGAAGTCTCGCGTTCAAAAGAAGCGCAAGGTGAGGCCGAAGAACAGGCCCGCGTTATGACGGATCATCTGACCGAGGCTCTGTCGGTCATTCCCAACTTGCCCATGGATAGCGTCCCTGACGGGGACAACGAGAATGATAACCGCGAGGAACGTACCTGGGGCGATATTCCCGGCTTTGATTTTAGCCCCAAGGAGCATTTCGACCTGGGCGAGGCTCTTGGCTTGATGGATTTCGATACGGCGGCGAAAATGTCCGGCGCCCGCTTTGTCCTGCTCACTGGCGCTCTGGCGCGTATGGAGCGGGCCCTGGCCGCCTTTATGCTCGATCTTCATACAAACGAGCACGATCTGACCGAGGTCAATCCACCGGCCCTTGTCCGTGATACGGCGCTTTATAATACTGGTCAGTTGCCGAAGTTTGGCGAGGACCTGTTCAAGACGGAAGATGGCCTGTGGATGATCCCGACCGCCGAAGTGCCGCTGACCAACATTGTCGCCGATGAAATCGTCGACGAGGCCACTTTACCGCGTCGCTATGCGGCGATGACCTGGTGCTTCCGTTCTGAAGCCGGATCATCGGGTAAGGACACCCGCGGTATGATCCGCCAACACCAGTTCACCAAGGTGGAGATGGTCTCAATCGTTAAGCCAGAGAATTCCGAAGATGAGTTGGAACGCATGACCGGCTGCGCCGAAGAAGTTCTGAAACGTCTGGGACTGCCGTACCGTGTCGTCACCCTGTGCACCGGTGATCTTGGTTTTGGCGCACGCCGCACCTTTGATATTGAAGTGTGGTTGCCCGGTCAGGATCGCTACCGGGAAATTTCCAGTTGCTCTAATTGTGGGGATTTTCAGGCCCGTCGCATGAAGGCGCGCTTCAGGACCGAAGGCGAGAAGGGGACGCAATTCGTCCACACCCTGAACGGTTCGGGGCTTGCCGTTGGCCGCACCCTGGTCGCGGTGTTGGAAAATTATCAACGTGAAGACGGTTCCATCGTCGTGCCTGAGGCGCTGCGCCCCTACATGGGCGGACTTGAGGTCATTTCAGCCGATGCGTGAACGGGTGAAGTCCTTGCGCACCGCGCGGGTGCTGATTTCCAATGACGACGGCATTAATGCGCCGGGCCTTAAAATGCTTGAACGGGTGATGGCCAAGCTGGCCGGTGAAGTGTGGGTCGTCGCCCCGGAAACCGAGCAGAGTGCCGCCAGCCATTCCCTGACCCTGCGTCAACCATTACGCATTCGCAAGGTTTCGACCCGTCGCTTCGCCATTAACGGCACCCCCACGGACAGTGTTCTTTTGGGCATAAATGAAGTGATGAAGGACCATCGCCCTGATCTTGTCCTTTCGGGCGTTAACCGTGGCGGTAATCTGGGTGAAGACGTGATTTATTCAGGCACTGTGGCGGCGGCCATGGAAGGGACCTTGATGGATTTTCCGGCCATTGCCTTGTCGCAGGTTTGCAGTGACCAGCAACCGGTGAAGTGGGCAACGACGGAAAAATGGTTGCCCAAGGTTCTCAAAGGCTTGATGAAAATGCCGTTTCCCCGTTCGGTTTTGATAAACGTCAATTTCCCTGATGTCGTGGCAAGCGCTGTTAGCGGTATCGAGATCACCCGCCAGGGTCGCCGTAAAATTGGTGGCGACTTGCAGTCGGGCGTTGATCCCCGGGGCGACACTTATTTCTGGGTCGGTCCACAGCGGGTCGAAGATAAATTTCGCAAGGGCTCAGATCTGGAGGCGGTCAATCGTGGCGCTATTTCCGTTTCCCCCTTAAGTACGGACCTTAGCCATACGGGTTCTTTGAAAAAGCTGAAAGGTATCTTTTTAAGTGTTTGAAGAAGACGGCAAGGCGCTGCTGATTTTGGAATTGCGTCGCGGCGGAGTGAGCGATCGCCGTGTCATCGACGCCATGGAACGTCTGCCGCGTGAAATGTTCGTGCCCGAAGCCTTGCGTGAACAGGCTTATGAAAATATCGCCCTGCCTATCGGTCATCATCAAACGGTCAGTCAACCGCTAACCGTCGCCCTGATGACCCAGGCGCTGGATGTCAGCGACCGCATGAAGGTGTTGGAAGTCGGCACCGGATCGGGTTACCAGTCGGCGGTGCTCTCGCCCCTGTGTCGCAGGTTGTACACCATCGAGCGGTATCGGGAGTTGATGCGCGGCGCTGAACAACGTTTTGATGAGTTGCGGCTTACCAATATTACCACCCGAATAGGCGATGGCTCCATGGGCTGGAAGGAACAAGCCCCGTTTGAGCGGATCATCGTCACTGCCGCGGCCCATGACATTCCACCGCTGCTGGTTGATCAACTGGCCATTGGTGGTGTTATGGTGGTGCCGGTCAATGATGGACGCGACGAGCACGATCAGCGGCTGTTGCGGGTCGTGCGCACACAAGACGGCGTCGAAACCGAGGAGCTGGGCATTACCCGGTTTGTCCCCCTGGTCGAAGGCGATGAGCCTTAAACCAACAGAAAGAAATGAAATGACTGAATTTGAAGGCGTCCTTGGACCGCTTGGGCAAGCATTGACCAAGCATGGTTACGATCAACTGACGCCGGTGCAAAAAGCCGTCCTCGCCCCAGAACTCCGCGACGCCGACGCCCTGGTTTCGGCCCAAACCGGATCAGGGAAGACCGTTGCTTTCGGACTTTCACTGGGACCGACGCTGCTTGGCAGTGGGGATCGCTTCTCCAAAGAAAAGGCGCCGTTGGCCCTGGTCGTCGCCCCGACCCGGGAACTCGCCCTGCAGGTCAGGCGCGAATTGGAATGGCTTTATGAAATGACCGGCGCCTCTATCGCTTCGTGTGTTGGCGGCATGGATATGCGCCAGGAACGCCGCGCCCTGCAACAAGGCGCCCACATCGTGGTTGGCACCCCGGGGCGATTGCGCGACCATATCGAGCGCGGCTCCTTTGACAGTTCGGCACTGAAAGCCATTGTCCTTGATGAAGCCGACGAAATGCTCGATCTGGGATTTCGCGAGGATCTGGAATACATTCTGGAGTCTGCTCCGGCTGTGCGTCGGACCTTGATGTTTTCGGCGACTGTGCCGCGCTCTATTGCCTCCCTTGCCAAGCGCTACCAACGTGACGCGGTGCGGGTTTCGACCTCGTCCGATCAGGAACAACACCTGGATATCGAATACCGGGCCCTGACCATTGCGCCAAATGATCGGGAAAATGCGATTATCAATGTGTTGCGCTATTTTGAAGCAAAGAATGCTCTTGTCTTCTGTGCGACCCGCGCCACTGTCAACCACATGACCAGCCGTCTGAACAATCGGGGTTTTTCTGTCGTCGCCCTGTCCGGTGAATTAAGCCAGAACGAGCGCACCCACGCCCTGCAAGCCATGCGTGACGGTCGGGCCCGGGTTTGTGTTGCCACCGACGTTGCGGCCCGCGGTATTGATTTACCAAACCTGGAACTGGTGATCCATGCGGACATTCCGAAAAATCGTGAATCCCTTTTGCACCGAAGTGGTCGCACCGGGCGGGCCGGGCGCAAGGGTGTGTGTACACTTATTGTCCCCCACAACTGGCGCAAGCGGACCGAACGGCTGCTGGGCAGCGCCAATGTAGAGGCGACTTGGGCGAAACCGCCATCGGCCAATGAAATCATGATCCGTGATCGTGAACGTATCCTTGAAGACCCGGTTTTAAGTGAACCTTTAAGCGATTTTGAGCAATCGTTCGTGGATGAACTGCTCGCCAAACACAGTGCCGAGCAGGTGGCCGCCGCATTCGTGCGTCAAAATTTTGCCGAACGAACAGCACCTGAAGAGTTGATCGACACAGGGCCCGTGGAATCCCGGCCGCAGCAAAAATCGCGACAGGATTTCAAGAACGGGGTCTGGTTCTCTCTTTCGGTGGGGCGTGAACAAAATGCCGAACCGCGCTGGTTGTTGCCCATGCTGTGTCGTGCCGGACATATCACCAAGCACGATATCGGTGCGATCAGGATTAAGCAAACCGAGACCTTTGTCGAGTTGACGCCTGAAAGTGTCGATAAATTCATGCAAGCGATTGGCCCCGGTGGCAAGGTCGACAAGACTGTCACCATGAAGCGCCTGGATGCGGCTCCTGATCTGGGCAGGGGAGGCGGCAAAAAACCATTTGCCAAAAAGAAACCCTTTAACGCAGATAAACCGGCCCATCGAGGCAAGTTCAAGCCTAGCAATAAGGGTAAAAAACCCTATAAAAGCCAGTTTGAAAAAACCGCTGCAAGTGGCCCAGGCGAGCCCGGCTCAAGCCCGCTGAAGCGGAAGAAAAAGAAGAAGAACAAGAACAAGAAAAAAAGCTTTTAGCCACGATGATTGAAGAAACCGGGTGGCTTGGCGATAATCGGGGATGATTCGCACCTTACCCTTTGCCTTGCTGGCTTGCCTGTTTCTGCTCAGTGCCTGCGGCTGGGCCGAATGGCCACCCCCTGACGAGGGCCCCAGGGCCACCAACCGGCCGCAAACCTCAGGCGGGTCAGCGACGGCCTTCGTTAATGCCGATGCTGTCATTGTCGGTAAGGGTGACACGGTTTATGGCCTGTCCAAGCGCCACCGGGTATCGGCGCGGGCGATTATCCAGGCCAACCATTTGCAGGCACCCTATGTCTTGACGCCGGGTCAGCGGCTGGTTTTGCCAAGGGCCCGGGATTATGTCGTCAAACGTGGTGATTCCTTAAGCGTCATTGCCGAAAACCAGAACGCCGATATGTACGCCATTGCCCGCCTCAACGGATTGCGACCCCCTTATACGATTCAAATTGGTCAGCGCCTGTCCTTGCCGGATGTGAACCGGACACGACCTGTCAGTATGCCGACAGCCGACGCGCCGTCACCGAAGCGCCAATCGCTTTCGACAAAAGCAAAACCGGCAGCGAAAATTGTTGGAGCGCCACCAGCCAGAACGGGCAAAGGTTTCTTGTGGCCGCTCAGGGGGAAGATTGTTTCGAGTTACGGCGGCAAGTCGGAAGGCTTGAAGAATGACGGTATTAACATCGCAGCGCCGCGTGGAGCGCAGGTGGTGGCGGCGGAAAACGGTGTCGTCGCCTACGCCGGAAACGAATTACGCGGTTTTGGGAATCTGCTGCTTCTCAAACATACAGGCGGCTGGATTACGGCCTACGCCCATAACGAGACGCTGCTGGTCAAGCGTGGGGATAAAATCAAAAAGGGCCAAACAATCGCCAAGGTCGGTTCATCAGGCAGTGTCCAGGTGCCGCAGCTTCATTTTGAACTGCGTAAGGGCAAAAAGGCCATCAATCCGATCAAATATTTGCCGAAGGTTTGACGTAAGGCTCAGTCGCTATCAAGGGTTACAATGACGCTGCCGTCATCACTTTGGGTGATCGAGTAGCTATCGACGTCGGTATCGTGCGGCGCTTGCAGGGTCAACTTATCGCCTTTATCGCCGACAATGGTCAGTTCAATATTGTGACCCTTGCTCTTGATAAGGACATCTTCGCTGTCAAACCCTTCCAGACGAATAACATCATTGATATCGAAGTCATCAATTTTCACTTTTCCATCGCCCTGTTGAAAGACAAAGACGTCGTCGGGGGTTTCATCGTCCACGTCTTGGGCTGACCCCTCGTCGTCCTGATCGTTGTCATCGTCATCCTTGTCCTTGTCTTTATCCTTGCCATGGCCTTTGCCACCGTCGTCTTTATCGTCATCCTTGTCTTTGTCTTTTCCCTTATCCTTGCCGTGACCTTTGCCACGATCATCATCGTCTTTGTCCTTCTTGGGATGATCTTCCTCTGGCTCCGGTTCAGGAACTGGCACTGGCTCGGGTTCCGGTTCTGGTTCGGGATCAGGAACAGGCACAGGCTCCGGCTCAGGAATTGGCACTGGCTCCGGTTTGGAATCAGGTTCAATAACAAGGCTATCTACAATGGTTTCAGGTTGCAGGTCATCGGGGCGTTCCGTGTCGTGCAAGGGTGTGAACGCAGCTTCCTGTGTTGCCGTGCTGACAAATGGCACCGCTTGGACAGGATCAACCGGAACGTCACTTTCGGTGCTGTCAGTATAGTCACCGGCAACGACGCGAATGTGATCTTCAATATCCAGTGCTGGTTCTTCCCCAATGCCAGCCTCGGTTACAAACTCACCGAGATTTTCTTCAGCCAATTCCTCATGGGCTAATTCTTCTTCGCCAAGATCTTCTTCCAAAATGGCGTACAGGCTTTCATATTGGGCGGTTCGGGAACCGTCCGGGTCATCGAATTCGATAAGTTTCGGGGCCGTGGAAATATCAAAGTAACCACGAACCGAAAGGATGACGCCGTCCAGGGAGCGGATCAACAGGTCATTGCCATGCCTGATGAACTGCCCGTCTGCAAGGCTGAAACCTTCAGGAAGAACTATCGTCGACTGTCCCGACGCATCGATCGTTACATGCGGGGTGGATTCTTTCCAGTTATCGATCATCACTGTCTGGACTGACATATCGATCTCCATTTCCTGACTGTGACTCAATAATATTGGATTTCCACCAAGTTGTAAGTGATCTGGCGCACACCATTGATAAACAAGTTAAAAGGCGAAATTTCACAAGGCGAACGGACCAATGTGCGAGATTTGGAGACCATTAATGTAAATACAAGCTCATGGAAAGGGAGTACAACTATCTTGAGGCTGAGATGTGAAGGAAAAGACCCTTGGACACGAAGCCTTTCCCCGACCGTGAATGGTTAAACGCCATCATATCTTCAGCGCTCGATTGCATCATCGCCATTGATCATCAGGGCCGAGTCATTGAATTTAATTGCGCAGCTGAAAAAACCTTCGGCTATAAACGCGAAGACACCCTTGGCAAATTACTGACGGAACTAATCATTCCTGAACGGTTTCATAATGCCCATAAAGCGGGAATGGAGCATTACATGAAAACCGGAAAAAGGAGCGTCGCCGGTAAAAGGGTTGAGGTTATGGCCGTGCGGGCTGATGGCCGAGAAATTCCCGTTGAACTGACAATCATTCCTGTAACCCCCGGTGATTCACCGATTTTTACGGCATATTTAAGAGATATGTCCGATCAAAAAATTATTGAAGACGTGCGCCTGGAACATGATCAAGAAATGCGTAAGATGCTGGAACAAACGGTGTCTTCGGTTTCCCGTACAATTGAAATGCGTGATCCCTATACATCGGGCCACCAGCAACGGGTTGCCCAGTTAAGTGAAGCAATCGCCATCAAACTGGAATGCTCCGAACACATGGTCGAAGGCATTCGCATCGGCGCATCGATTCACGACATTGGAAAAATCGCCGTTCCGGGGGAAATCCTCAACCGGCCGGGTCGGCTGGACGACCTTTCCATGAGTCTGGTCAAGACCCATTGCGAGTTCGGATACAGTATCACCAAGGATATCGCTTTTCCCTGGCCGATTTCCAATATTATCCTTCAGCATCATGAACGTCTTGACGGGTCAGGATATCCTTATGGATTGAAAGGTGACGAGATTGTTCGCGAGGCCCAGATTGTTTCCGTCGCCGATATGATGGAGGCAATAATGTCTCATCGCCCCTATCGCCCAGGCCATGGCCTTGAAAAAGCTCTTTCGATCATCGAATCGCAATCTGGATTAACCCTGAACCAGTATTATGTTGAGGCTTGTGTTGATGTATTCAAACAAGACAATTTTGATTTTAAACCGGTTTCTGAAAACCCGTTTTTTGCCCTCGAACTAAGGCAAAACGAAAGAGCTTCAAAACTGAAGCTGGTGAGCAATTAAATTTTCTTCCCCAGCTGCCCGGCAAGATGCTGAATGAACTGCCAGGCAGTACGGCCAGAGCGTGCGCCGCGAGTCACCGTCCATTCGACTGCTTGGGCGCGCAGTTCGTCGGCATCGATTTTCAGGCCGAAGTATTCGACGTAACCGTCGATGATGTCGAAGTAAGTTTGCTGATCGCAATTATGGAAACCCAGCCACAAGCCAAAACGATCCGACAGGGAGACCTTTTCCTCGACCGCTTCGGCAGGATTGATAGCCGTTGAGCGTTCGTTTTCGATCATGTCACGGGGCATCAGGTGGCGACGGTTGGAGGTGGCGTAAAAAATAACATTTTCGGGACGCCCCTCAATGCCGCCTTCCAGCACTGCTTTTAGGGACTTATAGGACGAATCCTCGCCGTCAAAGGACAAATCGTCGCAGAAGATCAGGCAGCGGCGTTCGCTACCGCTGAGCAGACTGAGCAATTGCGGCAGCGAGGGGATGTCCTCGCGGTGAATTTCAACAAGCGCCAGGGCAGGGGAGGCTTGTTCGTTGGCGCGGGCGTGTACGGCCTTGACCAGCGAGCTTTTGCCGGTGCCGCGCGCCCCCCACAGCAGGGCGTTGTTGGCCGGCAGGCCATTTGCGAAATTCAGTGTGTTATCAAGCAGGATGTCCGATTGGTGGGTAATACCTTTAAGTAAATCAAATTCGACACGGTTGACGTTTTTAATAGGTTGCAAAGCCGCCCCTTCGGTATGCCAGACGAAGGCATCAGCGGCGTTAAGATCAATGCCGGCATTTTTGGGCGGCGCCAGGCGTTCAAGGGCGTCGGCAATGCGTTCCAGTACGGGTTTAAAGTCAAATTCGCTCATCGTATCCAGATTCCAGTGAATAACGTTTTTAAGACAGGCTGTTAGCGGTTGCAAGTCGCGTCGAGGACGTTATAGTCCCTCGCTTGCCGGATTTTTCGGCACTTTAATGTTTTTATATCGGGGAGTCCCATGAGTTTTATTTCGCCAGCTTACGCTCAGGCCGCCGGAGGTGCCGGTGGCGCCAGTGGCCTCGAGGCTATGTTCCCGCTGATCCTGATTTTTGTTGTTTTCTATTTTCTGCTGATCCGTCCGCAGCAAAAGAAGGCCAAAGAGCACAAGGCCATGCTGGAAGCGGTTCGTCGTGGAGACAAGGTTGTCACCGGCGGTGGCATCCTGGGAACCGTAACCAAGGTTTCCGATGATCAGGAAATCACCGTTGAAATCGCCGACGGGGTCAAGGTTCGCGTTCAGCGCGGCTTGCTCGCCTCTGTGTTGAGCAAAACCGAACCGGTGAAAGAAGACAAAAAAGATAAAAAGAGTAAAAAGGATGATAAGTCAGACGGTGATGGTGATGGCGAAAAAAAGGGTCCGGCTTCAAAGTTGAAGGGCCTGCTGGGCGGAAAAAACTGAGACCATGATCTATTTCGCCAAATGGAAAATCATCACCATATTGGGCATTTGCCTGTTCGGTTTGATTTTCGCAGCCCCCAACTTTCTAAGCTCAAAACAGGCCGCGGCGTTACCGTCATGGCTGCCCCATAAGCAGGTTAGCCTGGGCCTTGATCTTCAGGGCGGCTCTCACTTGTTGCTGGAAGTCGCCGTTGACAGTGTCCTGACAGAGCGTCTGGAATCAGTGATCGATACCATGCGCACCACCCTGCGCAAGGCCCGTATCAGATACGGCGGCCTTGGCGTTGATGGCCTGTCAGCCAGTGTCACGATCAAGGATGCATCACAAGCCGAACAGGCCCGCCAGTTGATGCGCAACCTGGATGTTGATTTTGACGTCGAAATTTCCGACAACAACCGCATTACCATGAAGCTTAAAGAGCAGGCTGCTCGTGATCGCCGCACTGCCGCAATCGAGCAATCCATTGAGATCGTCCGTCGTCGCATTGATGAAACGGGTGTGCGCGAACCGACCATTCAGCGCCAGGGCGAAGACCGCATTCTGGTCCAGCTTCCGGGCCTTGATGATCCTGAACGGGTCAAGCGGTTGCTTGGTAAAACCGCCAAGTTGTCATTTCATCTGGTTGATGAACGCGAGGTGCCGGGACTTGGCGGGCGGGTGCCGCCGGGATCAATGCTGATGCCGTCAGGCGATCAAGTCGGTAGCGATGGCCGCCCCCGCATGTACTTGCTTAAAAAGAAGGTCATGCTCAGCGGTGACACCCTGATCGACTCGCAACCGACATTTCAGGACAACCAGCCGGTCGTCAGCTTCCGTTTTGATACAGTGGGCGGTAAGCGTTTCGGCAAGGTGACCACCGATAACGTCAACAAGCTGTTTGCCATCGTTCTTGACAGTAAAGTCATCAGCGCCCCGGTTATCCGTGAGCCCA
Organism: Rhodospirillaceae bacterium; assembly: GCA_018662005.1. Taxonomy (NCBI): domain Bacteria; kingdom Pseudomonadati; phylum Pseudomonadota; class Alphaproteobacteria; order Rhodospirillales; family Rhodospirillaceae; species Rhodospirillaceae bacterium. The sequence continues at coordinate 77,529 of JABJHA010000005.1, forward strand.
TTCTGGGCGGAACCGGTGTTATATCGGGCAACTTCACGGTTCAGGGCGCACAGGACCTTGCCTTGCTGTTGCGTGCTGGTGCCCTGCCAGCGCCCCTTACCATCCTCGAAGAACGTTCGGTTGGACCGGGATTGGGTGCGGATTCCATTGCTGCAGGCAAAATCGCCTCGATCATCGGTATGGCGCTGGTTATTGGTTTTATGGTCTTGGTTTATGGCCGCTTTGGCCTGATGGCTGATGTCGCGCTGCTTGCCAACATCGTCTTGATCGGTGCGGCGCTGTCGCTTCTGCAAGCCACGCTGACCCTGCCTGGTATCGCTGGTATTGTTTTGACTATCGGTATGGCGGTTGACGCCAATGTGCTGGTTTTTGAGCGCATTCGCGAGGAAGTGCGAGCCGGGCGGACCCCGATCTCATCCATTGACGCGGGCTATTCACGGGCCATCAAGACGATTATCGACGCCAACGTCACCACCCTGATTGCCGCCATATTGCTTTATCAGTTCGGTTCCGGACCGGTTCGCGGTTTTGCCGTGACCCTGGCCATCGGCATCGTCACTTCATTGTTTACGGCGATCATGTTAACCCGATTAATGGTCGTGGTGTGGTTGCGTAAAACCCGCCCTGACAGCTTACCTATTTAGGACAAAAACATTGCGTGGATTTCATCTTGTACCCAGTGACATAAACTTGCGCTTTATTCCGCGCAGGGTCCTGTTTTTTGTTTTTTCCGCTTTGCTGATTGTCAGTTCGATTGGACTGTATGTCTCCAAGGGCCTTAATTACGGCATTGATTTCAAGGGCGGTATCCTGATTGAAATCAAAACCACTGGCGGCGCATCCAATATCAAGGCCATGCGCAGCAATTTATCCGGTTTGGGACTGGGCGAAATCGGCTTGCAGGAATTTGGCGCTGTCGATGAGGTCCTGATCCGTATTCAGGCCCAGGAAGGTGGCGAGAAGGCCCAGCAAGTCGCCATTGATAAAGTTAAGGAAGCCCTTGGCGACGGTATCGAATACCGACGCACGGAATTCGTCGGCCCAAAAATCAGTGATGAATTGTTTTGGGACGGTATTTACGCCGTCAGTGCGGCGATTTTCGCTATTTTATTGTACGTGTGGTTCCGCTTTGAATGGCAGTTTGGCATGGGCGCGGTTGTCGCCCTGGTCCATGATGTGGTCAGCACCATCGGCGTGTTCTCTTTGTTAGGGCTGGAATTCAACCTGACAACGGTGGCGGCGATTTTGACCATTGCCGGTTATTCGATCAACGACACAGTTGTCGTTTATGACCGTGTGCGCGAGAATTTGCGCCGCTACAAGACCATGCCCTTTGCCGAATTGCTGAACAACTCCATCAACGAGACGCTGGCGCGTACGGTGATGACCAGTGTGACAACCCTGCTGGCGTTGCTTGCCCTTTATATTCTTGGCGGTGAAGTCCTGCGCGGCTTCAGCTTCGCCATGATCTGGGGTGTCTTGATCGGTACTTATTCGTCAATCTGTCTGGCCGTGCCGGTGTTGCTGTATATGAACATTGAACGCCGTTCCGGTGGCAATGTTGATGATACGAACGAGGAGGCGGCGGCCGAACCGGCGCCGTAAGGCCATTTCCCTTGATATCACGCCGCAGATCGCTGCTTCCCGAATGCTCTTGCAGGGCTATGGCGAGGGCGGTTTTCGCGTCGCCGGTGAACGCCTTGAGGGCTCCCACATCATCTTTCCCGCACAGGCGTGCCCCTGGCCTGTAACATCGCTTGCCGGTATTACCCTGGAAAGCCTCAGTGCTGTTATTGATCAATCCGATGAAATAGACATCCTGATTATCGGATGCGGTGAAGAATTCCAGCCCATCCCTGATGATCTTCGCGAGGCCTTAAAAGATCACGGTATCGTCCTTGAATGGATGGATACGGGGGCTGCGTGTCGCACTTTCAATGTGTTGCTGGTCGAAGAACGTCCGGTCGCCGTGGCTTTGCTTGCCATTTAGTGGGCTAAATGCTTTTGGCGATGATGTAGAAACCCAGTAATAACAGAGACACAAAGAACAGGCGTCGGAACAGTTGTTCTGATAGCCATTGCCTTATTTTTCGACCAAGAACCATACCGATAATCGCCGGTAGCAGCGCCATGGATGAGACGGTTGCAAGTTCTGGGGTCAAAAGATTGTTGCTCTGCATGGCGATGCCCAAAGAGAATGTCGAGACCGTAAACAGCATTCCCATGGCCTGAATGAGCATGTCTCGTGACAGGCCGATGGCCAGAAGGAACCACACGCCCGGCACCACGAACGAGCCGGTCAGGCCTGTCAGGATACCACTCACAGAACCAGCCAGCGGTCCAACCCACACTTCCTGAGGCGGGGTGATTTTCAAATGGAGATTAGCAAGGCTAACGGATGAATAGGCAATCAGGAGCACGCCAAGAAGTGCTGACAGCCATGAGACATCAACCCGTGTGAGGATGATCGTACCAATCCAAACCGTAACGGTGACCATCAACAGGAACGGCCAAAGCCTTCGCAAAATTGGACGGCCATTTCCACCGATCACGGCTTGCCAGAAATTTGTCACAAATGACGGCACCAGCAGCAACGCCATGGCATGAGGAAGATCGATCGCAACACTTAGCAGGGCGAGGCTTACTGTTGGAAGGCCCAGCCCAATAACGCCTTTGATGGCGCCAGCGAGCAGGAAAGTTCCGGCAATGGCGATGAGGGTGAGAGTATCAAACATGCAGAAGAAGGTTATTTGCCGTATTTTTCATAGATCTTGTTTAACGTTCCATCGCTCTGCATTCCAAGTAGAGTTTCGCTCAGGCGTTTAATTATATCTCTTCTGTCGTCGATTTTTGCGGCCTTTGAAATCATCAGATGTGCGCCCTGGGGTGTTCTCACCGGAACGGGAAGAGGAAGAATCATGTTGGAAAGGCCCAGTTGTCTTAGGGTGTAGGCAACTTCCAGTTTATTGCCGACAAAGACATCGAGCCGGCCTTTGTTCAACATTTCGATGTTCTGTTCCATTTTGCTGACTTCAACAATGTGGATTTTCCCGTCGGCTTCGGCCTTGGAAAATTCCTCGCTAATGTGAAATCCCCTGTTTTTACCGATGCTTTTTCCATGCAGGTCTTTAGTTGACTGAAAATCAAATTCAGCATCTTTTTTGACAAATATTTGATAGGTGCTCAGATGAACGGGTGTCTCGATAAAGTCGGCTATTTCTTCGCGAGCCGGGGTTTTAAACGCTGCAAATCCGCCGTGGGCGATGCCGGTTTTTATCATCTGAATAAGACGCTTGGCAGGTAACAGACTGATGGTAACAGGGATTCCACTTCGCTGTGACAGGTCATCAATGATCTCGACGTCAATGCCGGTGGGATTGCCATCTTGCAGCCAGGCGTAGGGGGCGAAATTTTCGACCGTTACGAATGAAAGGCTCTGCTCGCTATGGGCGGGTAAGGGCAGGGCGAGAACGATAAGGAGCAAAAATGCTTTGTAGGCGTGACGCATCATACTCCCCCATATCCCTATTCTTTAAGACCCCGCAGCACGCAGCATAACATGATATGACGCTTTATCTAAATGGCGAAAAAAAAGCGGAGCCCGAAGGCTCCGCTTTTCTTGAAAATTCGGCTTCGACTTAGTAGATGTTTTGAGCCGATACCATGGCATAGAGCATGGGGAAGGAGAGAAGGGTGTTGGTGCGCGAGAACAACATTGCCTTGCGACCAGCAGCCGCTTTTTCTTCAGGTGTGCCATCAACTAGCCCCAAGGCCACTTTCTGGTTCGGCCAAATAACGAACCAGACGTTGAACCACATGATAATGCCAAACCACATACCAATACCCAACTGGGTGTGTTTGGCCACGGCGAACCCGTCAGATGCGCCAAGGGTCAGAACTTCGACAAAGTAGCCATTCATAGCGGCCAGGATCAGGCCAAAAATAATGGTGCCCATAGCGGCGTGGCGGAACCAGAACAGGGCGGCCGGTGCGATGACTTTGCCAATGGCCGGTTTATGTTCGTCGGGAATGTTCGGCATGTTGGGAATCTGCACGAAGTTGAAATACCAAAGCAGGCCGATCCACATGACGCCGTTGAGAACATGTAGCCAGCGTACGATGAAGGTCATGTAAGAATGATCAACGGCAAATTCGTCACCGGTTGCACCGCTCACGACGATGATCATGACCACGGTCAACACGAAACCCGCGATGACGGTGCTTTTGAGATTTGAAAGGATGCCAGACATGGGCTTTTTCCTCTTAATTGTTATGAGATAAAGGGTTAAATGGATTAATTCTAATTACGAACACTGTATATACGACTGACGGTTGCTTTTTCAATGCTTTAGCTGAAAGTTTAATGAAATCAATCATCCCGGTGCCACATTCGGGATACAACATGGAAAAATAGGGCCAAAACAGGGATTGCGATTCGCTGATGAACAAAGATCAATGGTTGTCCGTTTGCCACGATATGGTTCACCGTCTGGACCGTGATCGCCTGATGTGCGCCATGGTCGCACCGCCAGGCAAACGCGACGCCCTTGTGGCGTTGCTTGCCTTCAATCTGGAAATCGCGACGATCCCGGAACTTGTCAGTGAACCGATGCTGGGCGAGATCCGTCTGCAATGGTGGCGTGAAACGCTCACGCGTCTTTATGATGGAAATAGCGTCGATCATCCCGTCGCCCTTGGACTTGCCGAGGCTATTGAAAAGGCGGATTTAAGCAAATCCCTGTTCGACAGGTATTTGGACGCCCGCGCCTTTGATTTGAATGGCGAGCCTCCGGCTTCGATGATGGTGATGGAAAAATATGTCGAAGACACGGCCGGGGTCCTGCATACCTTGATGGCTGAAGTTCTGGGCCTTGCCGGTTTGGCGCAGGATCTGCGGCCGCAGGTTGGCGAGGCCGTTGCCCATGGCGGTGTCGCCTGGGCCATGACGGGATTGCTGGCTACAGTCGACTTTCATGCCAAACGGGGACGCAGTTACCTGCCAGCTGATCAGGAAGACGGGGTGAAAGCGCTGACTCAGGCGGCAGAACGTCATATCGGAAAGGCACGCAGCGCCCGCAGCCGCGTTCCCAAATCAATGCTGCCCATCATGTTGCCTGTCGGCCTTGCTGAACAAAACCTCAAACAATTGCTGTCTGGGGGTGCTCGCCGACAGGGAATAAGCCGATTGTTCGGATTTTACTGGAAGGTGCTAAGCGGAAAATATTAGCGCTGTTTGACTTCCGATCTGAGCAACATCAACTCAACCGAAGACAACTGCGGGAAAACCGGTTGAGACCATTCATGGTACAAGTAAATAGCACCGCGTTTGGTATCGGGGAAGCTTCCCCGATTGTCGTCGAACATTCTGATTTCAAGAGTCGTCAGCAAGTTGGTCACCGGGGCAATGCTTTGCCAGATCACCGTCGGGTTTATTCTCCGGGGTTCGGCCAGTGGCGCGATGGAGCGTTTCAGCTTCTGTGTCGGCGCCCCGTATCGTTTGCTGAAATATGTAATAATTGACGGATAGGATTGCGACGGGAACAAGATATGGAAATAGGTTGCCGCTCCCTCGTCGTAACGAACGATAGACTGGGTGCCTTCATACAGGATGCTGTCCGTCAGCAAATAAGGCTGGATATCACTCGGCCAGTCCAGCGGTTCAATGCAAAAAACCGTCGAGCCCATTTTTTTGTTGATGCACGACTTGTAATACCAGGGGGCAGGGGTTTGCGGTGGGGGCGATTTGCCCAACGATGTTGTTCTGCCAAGGCTCAAAATGACGCCGTCAAGGCGGTTGTCGGGAAGCTCACGGACAACTTTTTTGGTCGGTTTGCGGGGCACGACCTGCGCCTGCTCGACATTCTTCACTGACCAATCGCTGGTTTCTTCTGTCGCTGAATTGGTGTCTTCAGATGGCTTTTCGGCAGTTTTGGCTTCCTCTTCCTCAGAGGAGAATATGGACATGACCTTGCTGAAGAAACCGTCCTGTTCGCGCGGTTTTCCAGGCAGCGTGGTTGAGCCGACCTGAACTGCCGGTTTACCTGATTTTCCCTCGACGATTTTCTTGGGTGCCGCGCTTTTGGAATTGTCGATGCGGGTTACCTTGGCCACCGTGGTATCTGGCGGAACGACTTTTTTGACGATTTTCGCCGGGGGGGCCTTGGCTTCCACAGGGACGACTTGAGGCGGCTCCAGATCATCATCGGATACCTTTGTCAGCGGCGCAGGGGTAACATTTTCAGGCAGAATTTTAACGTCTATGTCCGGTGGTGGTCCGGTCACATTTGGCGGGCTGACCGGGGCCGTTGCCTGTTCAAGCGAAGCTGACTTTACCACTTCGACCACGGGTCCGGGTTTTGGTTCTTCGGCGGTCTTGACGACGGGTGCAGGTTTCGGCGCTGGCTTGGACGGGGCAGGCGTTTCGGTCTTTGGCTCGTCGTCAAAGCTGAGAAAGCTTTTGATGTTGCCCCAAATTCCGGGCTCATCGTTGGCGATGGGCGGGGTCTTTTTTGGTGTAGGTTTGGGCTTGGCAACCTGCTTGGCCGGTTGCTGTTTGACGACGACTTCAGGAATGGCTTTTATTGGTGCTGGCTTTGGTTTGGGTTGCTTCTTGACCACTTCCTGGAAAGTGTCTTCTACAGCCGCCTGAACGCTTGTATCAATGACCTTGCCCGCGCTCGTCGCCGCGGGGCCGCGCACGGTGCCGATGACCGGTAGCGCCGTGCTGGTTTGCGTCTCCTGATCGAAGGGACTTGGTCCAGCGATCACTGCGGGTGGCGGCGGTGGTTCGGATGTGACAACAGTCGCCGACCAGGGACCAGCTTCCGGTGGTGGTGCGTAAACTTCGGCGACCGGTGCGGCGGATGGCGCAGGGGCCAGGGGTGGTGGCTGATTGGGTGTTGCGCCAAGGGAGGTGACACGGGCCACGGGTGGTGTCGGGGCCGGTTTCTTCTTTTGGCTCTGTAAGTCACGGACTTGCAGCAGGTAATGAACAATATCGAAATGACCCTTGTCGACAGCCAGGTCAACGGGCGTTATTCCCCAGGAATTGAGGGCATGGATATCGCCGCCACCGGCGATACTGATCTGCACTTTTGCCATGTTGCCGTCATAAACGGCTTCGAACAGTTGCTTTGTCGCCTCTGATTGTTCTTGCCCGGCACTCTCGCCTATAGGGGAGAGCATCAAGGCGGCGCACCATAAGGCCACGCCTGAGTATCGCCATAATTTGGAAAATAAACTGATCATTGAAACTTCAAACCGCAGCGATGGAAATCAACTGGCATTATATATTTTTAACGGGCTTCATTCCATTTGAATCCATTTGAGCCATGAAAGCACGGATTTCTTGACATCGCTGCCCGTCAGCCGTAAATCTTTTGAAAATCAAAGGAGTTTTAGCTTCGTGACGAACGGCAAATACCAGTTTCTGCGACGACGATACGCGCCCATTACGCGCCGTAGCCCGCCTGTCGTGTCCGAAGCCCTTCGTTAATCTTTTCAGGAAATCACCGTTCGGACTTCCGTGGCGCGGCACCCAAGCCTTGTCCATTTCGTCCTGTTTAAAGCGGAGACCTAATAAAGATGTTTTTGATTTTACCCGAGCGGCCCGATGACGAAGCCGCCATTGAACCCCTTCTTGACGACGCTTTTGGTGCCGGGCGGCACGACAAAGCGTCATACGCTTTCAGGCAGGACGGTCCGGCCGTTGCGGGACTTTCCTTTGTCGCCCGTTGTGGGAACAGGCTGGTTGGCAGTATTCGCTTCTGGCCGCTTCTCGTGGGTGACACGCCCATTGCGTCCTTGTTGCTTGGACCATTGGGCGTCGCGCCGGAAATGCGCAACTACGGCATCGGGCGGGGGCTTGTCTGTCGTGGACACATGATGGCGAGCGCGCTGGGCTACAAACTGGTGTTTTTGGTCGGCGAGGAAAAATACTACAGCCGTTTTGGCTATAATCCGGCCCAGCCCCATGGATTGACCATGCCCGGTGAGGACCCTGCGCGGTTGATGGTTCATGAACTGGAGGACGCCGCCCTAAAGGGCGTGTCAGGCCCCTTACAGTCGGGAGGCTGTCTTCGATCAGGACATTTGAATGCCCAGCTTACGAGCCAAGCCAGTCTTTGAGATCAGCACGGGCGCGGTCGCTCATGGCCTGCTTGCGGTCCTTACCCTTTAAGCGCTTGCCTTTTTCGTTCAGGCCTTCGGGGCCATCAAGGGGCGGGAACAGGCCGAAGTTGACGTTCATGGGCTGATAGGTTTTCTCATCCGCACCGCCGGTAATGTGATCCAGCAAAGCGCCCAGCGCCATCGTCGGCGGTGGCCGTGACGGGGTTTGGCCCGTCCGTTCGGCAGCGGCGTAGCGTCCGGCCATCAAGCCGACAGCGGTACTTTCCACGTAGCCTTCACAACCGGTAATCTGACCGGCGAAGCGAATTTGCGGATGGGATTTCAATGCCAAAGTTGCATCGAGAAGTTTTGGTGAATTGAGAAAAGTGTTGCGATGCAGGCCGCCCAGACGGGCGAATTCTGCCTTTTCCAGGCCCGGAATAGAGCGGAAGATGCGTTTCTGTTCACCGTAGGTCAACTTGGTTTGAAAGCCGACAATATTGTATAGCGTACCCAGCGCATTGTCCTGCCGTAGCTGCACGATGCCACGGGGTTTGACAGTCGGATTGTTCGGGTTGGTCAGGCCGACCGGCTTCATGGGGCCGTAGGCCAGTGTCTGGCGTCCACGTTCGGCCATCACCTCGATAGGCAGACAGCCTTCAAAGTAGGGAGTGCCTTCCCACTCCTTGAATTCGGTCTTCTCAGCCGACAGCAAGTCATCGATAAAGGTTTCGTATTGGTCGCCATCGAGCGGGCAGTTGATGTAGTCCGATCCATCACCCTTGTCATAGCGTGACTGGTACCAGGCTTTGTCAAAATCGATGGAGTCTTTGTGAACGATTGGCGCAATGGCATCGAAGAAGGAAAGCGCGTTCTTGCCGGTCAGTTCGCGAATCGCCCCGGCCAGTCGTTCTGATGTCAGCGGCCCGGTTGCGATAATAACATTTTCCCAATCTTCCGGGATCGGGCCTGCAACTTCTTCACGGCATATCTCGATTAAGGGGTCATCAACCAACGCCTTCTCGACGCTCCGGGAAAAGGCTTCCCGGTCAACGGCCAGTGCGCCACCGGCGGGAACCTTGTTGGCGTCCGCCGCTTGCATGATTAAAGATCCCATTGTCCGCATTTCCTGATGCAACAGGCCGACGGCGTTGAAGTCGGCATCATCGGAACGAAAAGAGTTGGAGCAGACCAGTTCTGCAAGTCCGTCGGTCACGTGGGCATCGGTGGAACGCTTGGGGCGCATCTCATGCAGGGTAACGGGCACCCCGGCGCGCGCCAGTTGCCACGCCGCCTCGCTGCCGGCAAGGCCGCCACCGATGATGTGGACGGGATTTAAGGATTTTATATTCATGGCGGCAACTCATATACGCCAAGAGAAGACCTTGCAACGAACAATGTCCCGGCTTACGTTCCGGTTGTTCTAAATATCAGTCTAAAAAGGTGAAAATCCGTGGAGTCTTCGTTCTTCGATATCATTAAGCCCGACTTGTTCCTTGCCGGTGTTGTCATCGGCGGGGCAATCATCATGATGCGTTTTATGCCGCGTTTGATGGCCGGGGTGCCGTTTGTCGAGCCCAGGGCGATTAACGATCTGATGGAGAGCGGTAAAGAGCTTGTCATCATCGATGTTCGCACGAAAGATGAATTTAACGGCCCGCTTGGCCATGTGCGCGGGGCCCTCAACCTGGCCGGCATGGAACTGGATAATCGACTGGCTGCCGCCGACAAACAACTCGATGATTTGAAAGACGCGCCAATATTTATTGTCTGCCGCACCCACAACCGTTCGCCCCGGGCCGCCCGGATGTTGACCAAGGCCGGGTTCAGTCAGGTTGCCATTATCAAAGGCGGGATGATCAACTGGAATAAGCAGGAATGTCCTGTTGCAAAGTAAGCAGGATCATCCAGCCCTGCCGTACCTGCTGCTGGTGTTGGCGATTGCCACGTGGGCCGGTAATTTTGTCGTCGCCCGCTACATGCGTGGTGAAATTCCTCCGCTGACCTTGAATTTTCTGCGCTGGAGCGGCGCCTTTGTTGTGTTGTTGCCACTCTGTCTGGGTAAATTCCGCGCCGATGTGGCCATTTTAAAGCGCCACTGGAAGTGGGTGTTGTTGATGGCGGCTTCGGGGGTCGGGATTTTTCACAGCTTTGTCTACACCGGGCTGCAAACAACGACGGTCTTGAACGCAGGGCTGATGATGGCGGTCTGTCCGATTATCATTCCGGGGATTGCCTACCTTATTCACGGTGACCGTTTGACCATGCGCCAATCCATGGGGATCGTCGCATCGGTGATTGGCGTCGTCGTTATCATCACCCGCGCCGATCCGGATTTGCTTCTTTCCTTAAGCATCAGCACGGGTGATTTGTGGTTTCTCGCCGCTGTCCCCATGTGGGCGTTTTATTCGGTGATCATAAAAGACAAACCGCAAGGCTTGTCTTCGCGCGCAATGATGCTGGCGATTACCGGCGTTGGCACGCTGATGATGTTGCCCCTCTACCTTTGGGAACTGAACCGGTTGGGCGGCATCCCGATCAACGTGAGTACCGTTGTCTCTGTCGCTTATGTGTCGGTGTTTGCCTCAGTGCTTGCCTATTTCGCGTGGAACAAGGGGGTTGGCGACGTCGGCGCAATCAAGGCCGGGCCGTTCCTGCACCTGATGCCGGTATTTTCAGCACTGTTGGCGATGACCTTCCTGGGGGAGAGGCTCGAGCCCTTCCACTTCCCTGGTATTGCTTTGATCATGTTGGGTATTGCCCTTACGACCTGGAAGGGGCGGGTTACTTCTTGACCTGATAACCAGTTTTGAAAATCCACCAGACGGTGATGATGCAGACCCCCAGGAAGATGGTGATCATGGACAGACTCCACATGACACTGACATCGGAAATCTCATAGAAGCTCCAGCGGAAGCCACTGACCAGATAGAGCACCGGATTGAACAGGGTAATTTTCTGCCATAAGGGCGGCAGCATATCGATGGAATAGAAACTGCCACCCAGGAACACCAGTGGCGTGACAACCAGCAGCGGGATGATCTGCAACTGCTCGAAGTTGTTGGCCCAGATGCCGATGATAAATCCGAACAGACTGAAGGTGATGGCGGTTAGCACCAGAAACATCAACATCCATAAGGGATGGGCGATCTGGATGGGCACGAACAGGCCAGCCGTTGACAGGATAATCAGGCCAAGGATGATCGATTTTGTTGCCGCCGCCCCCACATATCCCAGAATAATTTCAAAATACGAAACCGGCGCAGACATCAACTCGTAGATAGTGCCGCTGTATTTCGGGAAATAGATACCAAACGACGCATTGGAGACGCTTTGGGTCAGGATCGACAACATGATCAGTCCGGGTACGATGAACGAACCGTAAGAAATGCCGTCAATCTGGCTGATCCGCGAGCCGATGGCCGAACCGAAAACAACGAAGTAAAGCGATGTCGAAATAACCGGCGAGACAATGCTTTGAAACAGCGTCCGGATGGTTCGCGCCATTTCAAACAGGTAAATCGACTTGACCGCGTAATAGTTCATTGGCCTTCCTTGACCAGTGTTACGAAAATATCTTCCAGCGAGCTTTGCGTCGTGTGGAGATCCTTGAATTTGATGCCGGCATCATGCAGGTCGCCCAACAGGCCGGTAATGCCGGTGCGTTCGTCCTGGCTGTCGTAGGTATAGATCATGCGCGCGCCGTCATCTGACAGTTCAAGATTGTAGGTATTCAGGGAAACCGGAATGCCAGAAAGCTGTTGCTGTAATTCCAGTGTCAGCTGCTTCTTGCCGAGCTTTTGCATCAGTTCGGCTTTTTCCTCGACGAGGATAATCTTGCCGTGGCTGATGATGCCGACCCGGTCGGCAATTTCCTCTGCTTCTTCGATATAGTGGGTGGTCAGGATGATGGTGACGCCAGACTCTCTCAGGATATTGATGTGGTGCCACATGTCCTTGCGCAATTCCACATCGACACCGGCGGTGGGCTCATCCAGGAACAGGATTTCCGGTTCGTGGGCCAGCGCCTTGGCGATCAGCACCCGGCGTTTCATACCGCCGGAAAGTTCCATGATCTTGCTGTCTCGCTTGTCCCACAGGGACATGTCCCTCAGGACTTTTTCGATATGTGCCGGATCAGGTTTTTTGCCGAACAGGCCACGGCTGAACGCCAGGGTATCCTTGACCGATTCAAAGGAGTCGGTGGTCAGCTCTTGCGGTACCAGGCCGATTTTCGAGCGGGTCATCCGGTAATCATCAATTATATCGAAACCATCGACCGTGACCTTGCCCGTGCTGGCATTGACCAGCCCACAAATGATGCTGATCAGCGTCGTCTTACCGGCCCCGTTGGGGCCAAGCAAGGCAAGAATTTCACCGTCCCGGATATCCAGATTAACCCCTTTCAGGGCCTGAAAACCGTTATCATAGACTTTCGATAAATCGGAAATGGAAATCAGTGTTTTCATGGCGCTGACTATAACGGTTTTAGTTTTCAGAAACAGCGCTATTGGCAGCGAACCATTTAAAGAGGAAGTTACTCGTCAGCAGGTATGATATTCTGATTTACCCATTCAGATAAAGCCTCTTCCGTTAAACTGCCGTCAGCCAAGGCGAGGAAGGTCACCAGAGATGAGGCATCATCTGCATTAAGAATATACCCATTCAGCATGAGAAAAAGTTCTGTTACCACAAGGGCCGTTCTTTTGTTGCCGTCAAGAAAAGGATGATTTTTAGCGATACCAAATCCGTATGACGCGGCCAAGGCGCTCACAGATGCTTCATCGTAATTGGCACGATTGAGCGGACGGGCAAGAGCAGAATCAAGCAATCCTTGATCTCGTATCCCTGATTGGCCTCCATGTTCAAAAATTTGTTCATCATGAAGGGCAAAGACAACTTTCTGATCAACCCAAATCCAGGATGTCACTTTGCCAACTCACGCAAAACGGCACGGCGCTTTTTCATAATTTTACGTGCCGTCTCCATTTGCTGCTCGAATTCGGGGTCGTAAGGGGTCAGCGTAATCCCGTTTGGTGTTTCCACAACATAAAGATTATCCCCTTTCTCTACCTGAAGCTTAGAGAGAACATCCTTGGGAAGGATAACACCGGTGGAATTGCCAACCGCTTTGAGTTTGAGAACTGTCATGGAATCTCTCCTGTAGATATTTGGAAAGTATTACATTTGTAATAACATTTGGCAAGGCTATGTACGAAGGACAAAGCTAGATCCTAAGCCCGCTTCTTCGCCCGTGACTTTTTGAAATACGGTTTCAGGTATTGGCCGGTGTAGCTTTTCTTCACTTTGGCGACGTCTTCGGGGGTGCCGGTGGCGACGATTTTGCCGCCTTTGGTGCCGCCGCCCGGGCCTAAGTCAATGACCCAGTCGGCGGTTTTGATGACTTCCAGATTATGCTCGATAACAATCACCGTGTTCCCTGTTTCGACCAGGGTGTGCAGGACCTCGAGCAGTTTTTCGACATCGGCGAAGTGCAGCCCGGTGGTCGGCTCATCAAGAATATAGAAGGTCTTGCCGGTCGCCCGTTTTGACAGTTCCTTGGCCAGTTTGACCCGCTGCGCTTCACCACCGGACAGGGTCGTCGCCTGCTGTCCCAGGTGAATGTAGCCGAGCCCGACTTTTTGCAGGGTCAGCATCTTGTCGCGGATGGACGGCACCGCCTTGAAAAATTCTGCTCCCTCGTCAATGGTCATATCGAGCACATCGGCGATGGATTTGTCGCGAAAACGGATTTCCAGGGTTTCCCGGTTGTAGCGCTTGCCGTGGCAGACATCGCACTGAACGTAGACGTCCGGCAAAAAATGCATTTCGATTTTTATGACGCCGTCGCCCTGACAGGATTCACAGCGCCCGCCCTTGACGTTGAACGAGAAGCGCCCCGGCTTGTAACCGCGGGTTTTGGCTTCGGGCAGGGCCGCAAACCAGTCGCGGATGGGCGAGAACGCGCCTGTGTAGGTGGCAGGGTTGGAACGAGGCGTGCGGCCAATAGGTGACTGGTCGATGTCGATGATCTTGTCGATAAATTCGACACCCTCAATGGCTTCGTGCTCACCGGCGTGGGCGCGGGCCGAATGCAGCCGCCGGGCCAAAGCCCGATACAAGGTCTCGATCACCAGTGTCGACTTGCCACCGCCCGATACGCCGGTAATACAGGTGAAGGTGCCCAGCGGGAAGTCGACGCTGACGTTGTCCAGGTTGTTGGCTTTGGCTCCCTTGAGTGTAACCTTGCGGCCCTTTTTGGCGACCCGTCGCTTGTGGGGCATGGGGATCTGCCTGATCCCCGTCATGTACTGGCCGGTCAGGCTTTGCGGGTTGCTCATGACCTGGTCAGGGGTCCCCGATGCGACAACCTGGCCACCGTGAATTCCGGCGGCGGGGCCCATGTCGATCAAGTAATCGGCACTGAGGATCGCGTCTTCGTCATGTTCAACGACGATCACCGTGTTGCCGATATCGCGTAGCCGTTTCAGGGTTTCCAGCAGTCGCGCATTGTCGCGCTGGTGCAGGCCGATGGACGGTTCATCCAACACGTACAGAACCCCGGTCAGCCCGGAACCGATTTGCGAGGCCAGACGAATGCGCTGGCTTTCGCCACCCGACAAGGTTCCCGAATTTCGCGACAAGGTCAGATACTCGAGCCCGACGTTAACCAGAAAGCCCAGCCGCTCGTTAATTTCACGCAAGATGCGCTCGGCGATTTGCTGCTGTTTTTTGTTGAGTTGATCATTCAGTCCTGCAAACCACAGGGCCGCCCCATCAATGGACATGTCTGTGACCTCGCTGATTTGTAGTCCGGCGATTTTGACCGCCAACGCTTCCGGTTTAAGGCGGTGTCCCTTGCAGGTATCACAGGTGGTCACGGTTTGATAACGCCCCAACTCGTCGCGCACCCATGAGGAGTCAGTCTCCCGCCAGCGCCGCTCCATATTGGGGACGACCCCCTCGAACGCCTTGCTGACGTCATAAGACTTGTGACCATCGTGGTAGCTCATGGTCACTTCTTCATCGTCGCTGCCGTAAAGCAAGAGGTCGACAACTTTCTTTTTCAATTTGTTGATCGGTGTCGAGAGCTTGAAACCGAAGTGCGCGGCTAGGCTTTCAAGTGTTTGGCGGTAATATTGCGAGGTCGAATTGGCCCACGGCGCAATCGCTCCTTCGGCCAGCGACAGGCGGTCATCGGGGACGACCAGTTCCGGGTCGAAATACATTTCCGTGCCCAGGCCATCACAGGACGGGCAGGCCCCGAAGGGATTGTTGAACGAGAACAGCCGGGGCTCGATCTCATCAATGGTGAAACCCGATACCGGGCAGGCGAACTTGGCCGAAAATGTCGCCCGTTCGCCGGTTTCTGAATTTTCGGCAAAGGCCAGACCGTCGGCAAGGCCCAGCGCCGTCTCGAAGCTGTCGGCAAGGCGGGTTTCGATTTCAGGGCGCACGACAATGCGGTCAACGACAACTTCAATATCGTGTTTGAGTTTCTTGTTAAGGGGCGGCACGTCGTCGATTTCATAAAGCTCGCCGTCAACCTTGACCCGCTGAAAGCCGCGCTTGGACAGGTCCAGCATCTCGCGTTTGTATTCACCCTTGCGGCCACGCACGATGGGGGCCAGCAGGTAAAGCCGGGTGCCTTCGTCCATGGACATGACCTTGTCGACCATCTGGCTGACGCTTTGGCTTTCGATGGGAAGGCCGGTGGCCGGGGAGTGAGGAATACCGGCACGGGCGAACAGCAGGCGCATGTAGTCGTAGATTTCGGTCACCGTGCCGACTGTTGAGCGCGGGTTGCGGGATGTTGTCTTCTGTTCGATCGAGATCGCCGGGCTTAAGCCTTCAATGTGATCGACATCGGGCTTTTGCATCAGTTCCAGAAACTGCCGGGCATAGGCCGACAAGGATTCCACGTAGCGGCGTTGCCCTTCGGCGTAAATGGTGTCGAAAGCCAGCGATGATTTTCCCGACCCGGACAGGCCGGTAATCACCGTCAGCTTGTTGCGCGGAATATCGACGTCGACGTTTTGCAGGTTGTGTTCGCGGGCGCCGCGGACGGAAATTTTATCCATAATGGCCTTAATATGTGTCATCAAGCGGGCGTAAACCTCCAGATTTAATAGTGATCGGCCCGCACGTAAAGGGGGATGGTTGCCGAATCTTGATGATAATGGTATGTTCCCTTTTTGTTCTTGTCTAGTCGGGTAATATTTGGCATGATGCTGGGGCCTCATTTCTCCCACAGCTTGTGGATAAAAGCTGTCTGGCAGGGGGTCGGGCAAGCGTGTAGAGTCCGCGACAAGCGAGTCGCGAATACAGTTTCAGTTAAGGGGATTTTTTTATGGCAGGCAGTGTTAACAAGGTCATTCTGGTGGGTAATCTGGGTCGCGACCCGGAAGTACGGTTCGCCCAGGATGGCACCAAGATCGTCAATATGAGCCTGGCGACTTCTGAATCCTGGAAAGACAAATCAACCGGCGAACGCCGCGAGAAGACCGAATGGCACCGGGTCGTTATTTTTAACAACCACCTGGCCGATATCGCCGAAAAATATCTGCGCAAGGGCTCCAAGATTTATATTGAAGGGGCGCTGCAAACCCGCAAGTGGACCGATAATTCCGGGGTCGAGAAGTACTCTACCGAAGTGGTCCTGCAACGTTATCAGGGCGAGTTGACGATGCTCGACACCCGCAGTGAAGGCGGCGGCTATTCCGGCGGCGGTGGTGGTTCTGACAGCGGCTCCGATTACGGCGGCGGCTCAGACAATGGCGGCGGTAGCAGCGGTGGTGCTGGTGGCGGCGAGGGCAATGCACCGGGAAGCGATCTGGACGACGAAATTCCGTTCTAGATGGCCGCGTCAGCTGATGAGATTGCCATCCATGAGCACATTTTAACGACAGCCAGTGAGGTGTCCCCGGCGCTTGCCGAAGCGCTAAAGGGCGTTGGCGTTCTTTCATTGGCAAAGCCCAAACCAAGCAAAAAGACCAACACCTTGGGATACTTCTTGTCGCGGGCCATCGTCGGGCAGCAATTATCGACCAAGGCGGCCGCCAGTATTTGGCAACGGGTTGAGGCGGCGGTTGCGTCTTCCAAATCCGCAATTCCGGAATTTTTTGACGATGACTGCTTTGATCCGATCAGGGCGTGCGGTGTGTCAGGAAGCAAGGTTAAAGCCCTGCAAGGCATTTCCGCTGCCCACAAGGCGGGCGACCTTTGCGGTAAAACCCTGGCCAAAATGGATCACGCCGACAGATCAGAACAGTTATTGAAAATCTGGGGCGTCGGTCAATGGACCTGCGATATGGCCTCCATTTTCTTCTGCTGCTGTCCTGACGTTTGGCCGCAAGGCGATGTAACGGTGCAAAAGACCTTCACCCGCCTGATTGGCAGAAAAAAACCAGCCAAAGCGGCACAGCATTTTGCCCCGCACCGTTCCTATCTGGCCCTCGCCATGTGGGAAATTGCCGACGCCCGGCCGGAATGACTGTTAAATTAGCTGTCAGTTCTATTCGGTGCTGGCGGCAGGGCGCTCAGGCGGTCGCGGATGGTCTTTATGTAGTTCAGGGCATCAGGATCGCTCTGGCCTTCCTGCAGGGCGTCGAGCAGGGAATTGACGTCCTTTTCGACGATGGCAATGGTGTTGGCGGGGTCATACTGTTCACGAGACCAGGAAATACTGTCAAAATTATCGCCGAACCAGGTGCCGCCTGAGCTGCTTTTCATCACCTGCAACAATTGATCAGGCGCAACGTCCAGATTTTCGGCTTCGTTTAGCACCTGCCTGACGGCGGTTACGCAGGCCGCAGCGACAAAGTTGTTGAGGACCTTTCCGGCCATCCCCTTGCCCAAACCACCCAGGAAATGCAGGTCCCGGCCCATGGCTTCAAGCAGGGGTCTTACAGGTTCTGCGGTTTCCTCGTCGGCGCCGATCATAAACGACAGCCTTTTTTCCATCGCCGCAATGGGCGCTCCAGACATGGGGATATCAAAGAAGCTGACATCGTTCGGAAGCAGAGCGGCAACCTGCTCGATAAAACGTGGTGAAACCGTTGAGGCCAGCAGGCATGTTTTCGGATAAGTCGGTTGTTTGAAAATGGCCTGTTCTTCAAAGTACAGATCAAGGGTTTGCTGTTGGTCCCTGACAACCGAGATCAGCACATCGACGCGTCCGCAAAATTCATCCGCCGATGCAACCATCTTGCTGGCGAAATCGCCAAATTCTTTTGTCGGCCGGATATCAAAACCGGACACCGTGAAGCCCGACCCGACGAGCGCTTTGGCCATCGGCAAACCCATAGCGCCACACCCGGCGACGCCGATGGTTTTGCTGAAAGCATCACTTTCCGGATTGCCTGACATGCTGCTTCCACCAACCTTTAAAAACCTGAGACGGAGGTAAAGGTAACACGGGATTTTGGCCCTTGAAATGGCTCAATTTTCAAGCCTTTTTTGACCCTCCAGCCGGTTGTACCGGACCCCGTAACATGCTAGATTTTGGAACCTAGAGTCGCCACTTTTCAGGGGGCTCTAAATCTTTTTTAACCCATTGAATTCATTGGATTATTATTTGTGACGACGCCTTCCGACACACCCCCGCCCGAAACCCCTGAGGAATTGGGCGTTTCCCCTGTATCAATCGTAGAAGAAATGCGCAGCTCCTATCTTGATTACGCCATGAGCGTGATCGTCAGTCGCGCTTTGCCGGACGTCCGCGACGGTCTGAAACCGGTGCATCGGCGCATCCTCTATTCGATGAAAGAAAACGGTTACGAATACAACAAACCGTTCCGCAAATCGGCCCGCATCGTCGGTGATGTGATGGGTAAGTATCACCCCCATGGTGACCAGTCGATTTACGACGCCATGGTCCGCATGGCTCAGGATTTTTCCATGCGTCTGCCGCTGATCGACAGCCAGGGTAATTTCGGCTCCATGGACGGCGACCGGGCCGCTGCCATGCGTTATACGGAAGCCCGTCTGGCCCGTTCAGCCCATTCATTGATTGAAGACATCGACAAGGACACCGTCGACTTCAAGCCCAACTATGACGAATCGGAAAGTGAACCGACGGTGCTGCCGGCCCAGTTCCCCAATTTGCTGGTCAACGGCGCCGGCGGTATCGCCGTCGGCATGGCGACAAATATTCCGCCGCACAATCTGGGCGAGGTGATCGATGCCTGTTGCGCCTTGATCGATAATCCGGCCATTTCCATTGATGAAATTATTGAAAACCATGTCCAGGGGCCTGATTTCCCCACCGGGGCGTCCATTCTGGGCCGTCAGGGTATCCATTCGGCCTTCCGCACCGGTCGTGGCTCTGTGGTCATGCGTGGCCGGGCAACGATTGAGGAAATCCGCAAAGATCGCCAGGCCATCGTCATTACCGAGGTGCCCTTTCAGGTCAACAAGGCGCGCATGGTCGAACAAATGGCCGAATGCGTGCGTGACAAAAAGATCGAAGGCATATCTGACCTGCGCGATGAATCCGATCGTGACGGCGTGCGCGTCGTCGTCGAGATCAAACGCGACGCCATCGCCGAAGTCGTCCTGAACCAGCTTTATCGTTTCACGCCGCTGCAAACCAGTTTCGGCGTTAACATGCTGGCCCTGGATGGCGGCATGCCCAAATTGATGAACTTGCTGGAAATCATTCAGGCATTTGTCGATTTTCGGGAAGTGGTTATCCGCCGCCGCATTATTTACCTGCTCGGCAAGGCCCGTGAAAAGGCCCACATCCTGGCCGGTCTCGCCGTCGCCGTCGCCAATATCGACGAGGTCATCAAATTGATCCGGGCCGCCAAGGATTCAGCCACTGCCCGCCAGCAACTGATGGAACGCGACTGGCCAGCCGAAGATATCGAACCGATGATTAAATTGCTTGATGAGCCAGGCCGGGCCGTTGTCGATGGCAAGTACAAGCTTTCCGAAGAACAGGCCAAGGCGATTCTGGAGTTACGCCTGCATCGCCTGACGGGACTGGAGCGGGACAAGATCGCCGCCGATCTGGCCGAACTGGGCGTCGAAATCGCCGATCATCTGGCGTTACTGGCATCGCGCACGTTGTTGCTTAAACTCCTGCGCGAAGAATTACTGGAAATGCGCGAGCAATTCGCCACCCCCAGGCGCACCATGATTGATGATAACGAGTTTGAACACGATATTGAGGACCTTATCCAGCGCGAGGACATGGTCGTTACCGTCTCCAACACCGGTTACATGAAGCGGGTGCCGCTTTCCACGTACAGGGCCCAGAAGCGCGGCGGCAAGGGCCGCAGCGGCATGAGTACCCGGGATGAGGATTTCGTCTCACAGGTGTTTGTCGTCAACACTCATACGCCGGTGCTGTTTTTCTCCTCAACGGGCATCGTCTACAAGCTCAAGGTCTACAAATTGCCGCTGGGCTCGCCAACCTCGCTGGGCAAGGCGATGATCAACCTGTTGCCACTGGATGAAGGTGAAAGTATCACCACCTTGATGCCACTGCCCGAAGACGAGGAAAGCTGGGGCGAACTGTCGGTGATGTTCGCCACAGCATCCGGTGGGGCGCGCCGTAATTCCCTTTCAGATTTTACCAACGTCAAGGCCAACGGCAAGATCGCCATGAAGCTGGGTGATGATGACCAGTTGATTGGTGTTCAGGCGTGCTCTGAAACCGACGATATTCTGTTATCATCACGCAACGGCAAGTGCATTCGCTTCCCGGTAACCGATGTTCGTGTGTTCTCCTCCCGCTCGTCAACCGGCGTGCGTGGTATCCGGCTCGATGGTGATGACAAGGTAATTTCCATGTCGGTTCTCAGCCACGTCAAAGCCGAAATTTCAGAGCGTGACGAGTATCTGCAATCGGTCAGCGCTTCACGAAGACTGGCTGGCGGGGATTACTCGGACAGGCCCGAAGATAAGGTCCAGGACGAAAGCCGCGCCGAACGTCTGAACGAGGCATTGTTTGCTGAAATGGGTGAAAATGAAGAATTCATCCTGACCCTCGCCGATGATGGTATTGGCAAGCGGACCTCGGCCTATGAATACCGGATTTCAAAACGCGGCGGCAAAGGGATCGCCAGTATCGATTTGAAACGACCGAAAGGCCAGGCGACCAGCGTCGTTGGTTCATTCCCTGTTGAAACCGATGACCAGTTGGTCATGGTTTCCGATGGCGGCCAGTTGATCAGGTGCCCGGTTGCCGGTATCAGCGTCGTCGGCAGGTCCTCGCGCGGGGTCACCATCTTCAATGTCGCTGATAAAGAACGGGTTGTATCGGTCAGCCGTTTGAACGACGATGATGATGATGGCGACGAGGAAGCAGGCGAGGACGCGCCCGAGGAGGCTGAAGAATTCTCAACGCCTGAACCCACGCCAGACTCTGAACCCTCTTAAGGGAAGGAACGTCCAATGGCAGAGCCGCGTATCGGCATTTACCCCGGAACCTTTGATCCGCTGACAAATGGCCACATGGATATCATTTCCCGGGCCACCAAAGTTGTCGACAAGCTGATTGTCGGCGTCGCCGAACATACAGGCAAGGACACGCTGTTTAGCCTTGATGAACGTCTGGACATGGTTGGTGAGGAAATTGCTGTAATTAACGGGGCGCTCAAATCCGATATCGAGGTTTGTTCGTTCAATTCCCTGCTCATGAAATTTGCCGAAAACGTCAATGCTTCGGTGATTATCCGTGGCCTTCGGGCTGTCTCTGACTTTGAATACGAATTCCAGATGGCCGGCATGAACGCCCGCCTGAATAGTGTAATTGAAACGGTGTTCCTGATGGCTTCTGACAGGCATCAGTTTATCGCCTCGCGTTTTGTTAAGGAAATTGGACGCCTGGATGGTGATATCGGCCATTTTGTGCCTGCTGGCGTCAAGCAAAAGCTGATTGCGCGCCTTGCCGAACTGAAAGCCTGAGAGGCTTAAATAAAAGGCCAATTAAAGGTGTTGACCGACCCGCCCCTGATCCCTATTTTCCGGGCTTCCCGATGATGTCCTAACCAATAGATTCTAAAGCTGGAACTTTTGGATAAGCAGGCCATCACATATGCGGGCGCATAGCTCAGTTGGTAGAGCATTCGACTTTTAATCGAACGGTCACAGGTTCGAATCCTGTTGCGCCTACCATTTAAAAGTCCCTGTCGATTTCGGCAGGGGCTTTTTTCTTGACCTTCAGCATGATGATGAAACTGGCGTTGATCGCCCAATTGGGCCATACTTTTTGCAACGTTTTAATCAAGCAAAGGGCCGGGGTATGCCTAAGTATGAAATAGCGCTTTTTAACGAAGAGGTCCGCGTCCTGGTCAAACAGGGCGATAGCCATGAAGGTTTTGAAGATTCCTGGGCCGATACCCACTATGTCGAGGTCAATGCGCCCAACGAGGAAATGGCCCGGGGCAGAATTGAAAAGCAGTATCCGGCTCACCGCGGCTTTGTTATTGAACAAATTTCCGCCGTTATTCCCGATGGCGATTTCTAGAATTTCCTGAAATTCAATCCGGGTCTGATTCGCCCGCGCGAGCGATTCGCGCGGGTTTTTGGCTGTCGAAAACTTGCCACGAAAAATCAATGAAACCTGTAAAAGGAAAGGCGATCCCGAAAAGTGACAGGAACCCTGACAAAATTTTGCCGCATTTTATCAATAGCTTGTATGTAATTACTTCAATTGACAGGGCGAAAGAGTTTCTTAACAATCAAACTGTACGTTAGTGGAGATAGAAACAGACGGTCATTCTTAATCCGTTTTTCAGCGGTACGGCATGGCCCCGGAAGAAAACACCGGAAGGCAACTTCACCGGAAAGGTTCTGAAACGATGTTACAAATGCCGATTAACGGACACAACATTTATGAGGTGTCCATCTATAATAAAGAAGTGCGGGCCATGGTTAAGGAAAACCAGCACCATCATTTCTTTGATGATCAATGGGCCGATATCCATGTCAGGAATGTCACCGCCCGCGATGAAGGCGAAGCCGTCTCCATCATCTCCAAACGCTTTCCGTCCGAAGACGGTTTCGTCATTGAGCTTGTCGAGGAAAGCGACTTCTGAATATTCGGCTTTCGTTTAAGGGCTGACTCTTCGGGGGGAGATTAAGATCACAGAAACGGCCATCACGGGCAGCTTATGCGCGCGTGACCTACGTTTCCTTTTCACCATCACGCAAAACATTGCGCCTGATCTTGCCGGTGGCTGTCATGGGCAGGTCATCGACAAATTCTATATGACGCGGGTATTCATGGGGCGACAGGCGGGTTTTGACAAAATTGCGGATGTCATTTTCCAGATCTGGATCGCCGTTATTTCCTTCACGCAACAGAATGAACGCCTTGACCGCTTCGGTGCGTAGTGGATCAGGCACACCAACGACGGCGACCAGTGACACCGCCGGATGCTTGGAGATACAGTCTTCTATCTCGCCCGGGCCGATCCGGTAGCCGGCTGAGGAGATCACATCATCATCTCGACCGACAAACCACAGATAGCCGTCCGCGTCTTTTGTACCCAGATCGCCGGTCAGCAACCAGTCGCCATTAAACTTGTCTTTTGTGGCTTGCACATTATTCCAGTACTGAAGAAACATCACCGGGTCCGGGCTTCGTACAGCAATGGCGCCGGTTGTTTCGGGGGGTAGGATTTGGCCGTTTTCGTCAATAATTTCAACGTCATGACCGGGCACAGCACGACCCATGGAGCCGGGTTTGACATCCATCAGTTCGGCACAATTGGAGACCACAAGGTTACATTCGGTCTGACCATAGTATTCATTAAAAGTAACCCCCAGCGCCTGCTTGCCCCAATCCAGCAGTTCCGCACCCATCGGTTCCCCGGCACAAGTGACGGTGCGAAGGTCAATGTCAAAACGCTCCGCCGGGTGTTCGACCTGACGCATCAGTCGCAAGGCTGTCGGTGGCATGAAGGTATTGCGGACCCGGTGGCGGGCCATCAGGGCCAGCGCCTTTTCCGGATCGTACTTGCGGGCCCTTTGGGCCAATACCGGCACGCCATGATGCCAGGAAGACATCAAAACGTTCATCAAGCCGCCAATCCAGGCCCAGTCGGCGGGTGTCCACATCAGGTCATCAGGCTTCGGGAAGAATTCGTGGGGGAATTCAACACCCGGTAAATGGCCAAGTAAGGCCCGATGGGCATGAAGTGCGCCCTTCGGGTTGCCGGTTGTCCCCGATGTGTAAATGATCAGGCCCGGTTCTTCTGATTTGGTGTTTAAGGGCGTGAAGGCGTCCGAAGCGTCATCAAGGGCTTTCCACAGGGAAACGGGGCTGGTTCCGTCAACGGAAAAATCACCAGATCCGGTCAGCAGGACCGTCTCAAGGTTCGGCAATTTATCACGGATCGCCTCAATCTTTTGATAGTTTTCCGTATCGGTGACCAGCGCCTTTGCGCCGCAATCGCTCAGGCGGAATTCCAGGGCGTCTTCACCGAACAGGGTGAACATGGGGATGGAAATCAGGCCGGCTTTCCAGGCGGCGATATGGGCGATCCCGGTCTCGACGGACTGGCTCAACAGGATCGCCACCCTGTCGCCGGGCTTCAAGCCCCTGGCCACATACAGGTTGGCCAGTTTGTTGGACAGTTTTTTTAAGGCAAGGAAGCTGTACTGGGTGACGTCGCCGTCTTCGTCTTCAATGATCAGCGCTGTTTTATCGGGGGTGCGCTCAGCATGTTTATCGCAAACATCGACACCCATGTTGAAGTATTCCGGAATTTGCCACCTCAGGGCGTCGCGAACCTTATCGTAACTATCTGACCTGATAAGCATTTCTTGTTCCCGAAAAAAATGTCATTACGTTATATTCATGCCCTTCATTGATGTTCATTTCAAGAAAGTCACCCATAGCCATGTTCGTTCCTGATTTACTGAAAAACAAGCGAATCCTCATAACCGGCGGCGGCAGCGGCCTGGGCAAGACCATGGCCCGTCGCTGTATGGAGCTGGGGGCGGTGCCAATTATCTGTTCGCGCCGTGAAGAGCTTTTGGAAGAAACGGCGGCTGAGCTGGCGGCAGACACGGGTGGTCGCATAGAATGGCGGGGGCTTGATATTCGCGACCCGGAAGCCGTTGAAAGCGTCGTCTCCTCGATTTGGGACGATGGCCCCATCGACGCCCTGATCAATAATGCCGCGGGTAATTTTCTCGCCCGTACGGAAACCCTGTCACACCGGGCCGTTGATGCGGTGCTTAACATTGTCATGCACGGCAGCACCTATATGACGCTGGCTTGCGGGAAGCGCTGGATTGAAGCTGATAAACCCGGCAATGTTCTTTCCATCATCACCACCTACGCTTGGACCGGCTCTGCCTTCGTCGTGCCGTCAGCCATCGCCAAGGCCGGTGTTTTGGCCATGACCCGCTCGTTGGCTGTCGAATGGGGCCCCAAGGGCATCCGTCTGAACGCCATTGCGCCGGGACCGTTCCCTACTGATGGCGCTTGGGACAGGTTGGTGCCCAATGAAAAGCTTGCCGCGGCCTGGGCCAAACGCAATCCGTTGGGGCGTGTCGGTGATCATAAGGAACTGGCCGATCTGGCCGCCTATTTGCTCAGTGACGGTTCCGCCTACATCAACGGAGACGCCATCACCATTGATGGCGGTGAATGGTTGGCCGGGGCCGGACAATTCAATTTTGCCGATATCCTGACCGATGAGGAATGGGACGACATCGCGGGCAACAAAAAATGAGTGATTGACCCAGATCAACATGGCAAATGCTTTGCCGAGGTAAAGTTATCGCAATATGACGTCGACATCGAACATGACACCGCCGTTCACGCCGGTGCTCCTCGCCGGGATGGCCCTGTATCCAGTACCCGCCGTGATGCTGCAACCGGCGCTGAATACGGCGCTTTTGATCATTCACCGTAGCCATCCGGATGTTTTCGAGCGGATGGAAGGCTACGCCGGTTCGCAGATCCTGATTGATCCTATCGACCTGCCTTATGTATTTCTTTTAAGTCCCGACGGGCGCGCTCCAAAATTGATTGCAGCCCGCAACCATCCAACAAATGAGGTCGACGCCGTTATCCGGGGACCACTTTTGTCCTTGCTCGATATGCTTGAGGGCCGCCTTGACGGGGATGCCATGTTTTTCTCGCGGGGATTGGCAATCGAGGGCGACACGGAAGTGATTGTCGCCCTTCGCAATGCCGTCGACGGTGCTGAAATTAATTTGACCGCCGATATCCTGTCCCTGTTCGGACCTTTTGCCGGCCCTGCGCGGGCCGCCGTTAAAACCGCAAATCACATAGCCGGCCTAGCCAGTCGCGACTTGCAAACCCTGGCCGAAGCCTTGCTGGCCCCGTCAATGGCCCGCCATGACGCCCAGGATGCGCGGGTCCGTAAAATTTCCGACAAGCTGGGTGACGTTGACAAGCGCACCCGCAAGCGGCGCTCAAAAGAATCATGACCAGCCCCTTCCTGGAACTGGTTTGTCCGGCAGGAACCCCGGCGGCACTGCGTTCAGCAGTCGATGCCGGCGCCGATTGTGTCTATCTGGGGTTTCGCGATGAAACCAACGCCCGCAATTTTCCGGGCCTTAATTTCAATGAAAAGGAACTGGCTGAGGGTCTGGATTACGCCCATCGGCACGGCGCAAAAGTACTGGTCGCCATTAACACTTATCCGGAGGCAGGCAATCCCGGGCCGTGGCAAAGGGCCGTTAACAGCGCCGCCGTCCTGGGTGCTGACGCGGTGATACTTGCTGACGTTGGCCTGCTCGATTACACCGCCACCAGGCATCCTGACCTACGCCGTCATTTATCGGTTCAGGCATCAGCTTCCAACCCCGAAGCGATCCGCTTTTACGTGGAAAACTTCGGCGTCAAGCGGGTCGTCCTGCCCAGGGTTTTAACGGTCGCCGAAATAGCCGCCCTCAACAAACAAATCGGGGTCGAGACGGAAGTCTTCGTATTCGGTGGTCTGTGTGTGATGGCCGAAGGACGTTGTGCGCTGTCCTCCTATGCGACGGGAATCTCGCCAAACAAGAACGGTGCCTGTTCGCCCGCCAGCCATGTCCATTACGAAGATGAGGGTGACCGGCTGGTTTCCAAACTGGGTGATTTCACCATCAACGCTTTTGATGCAAACGAGCCCGCCGGTTATCCGACACTCTGCAAGGGTCGCTTTAGGGCCGGTGGCAAGACGTCCTATCTGTTTGAGGAGCCGACCAGCCTCAGTCTGGGTACGATGTTGCCCGAACTGGCCGCAGCCGGGGTGACGGCCCTTAAAATCGAAGGCCGCCAGCGTGGACGTGCCTATGTGGCGGCGGTGGTCAAGGCTTTCCGCAAGGCTGTTGACGCCGTTCATGCCGGACAGACGCCGCCACCCATGAATCTGTCCGGTTTAAGTGAGGGCCAGCAGGAAACCACCGGCGTTTACGAAAAGACATGGCGTTAGGGGGGGGGCGATGACAAACAAAGCCATGCTGACACTGGGACCGGTGCTGTTTAACTGGCCACCTGAAAAGTGGCGGGATTTCTATTTCCGTATCGCCGATGAGGCTCCTGTAGATTGTGTCACCCTTGGCGAAGTTGTGTGTTCCAAGCGACTGCCGTTTTTTGAACCGGTCATGGCCGATGTTATTGAACGTCTGCAAGGGGCGGGTAAGGAAGTCGTGCTGTCGACCCTGGCTTTGATCATGAACAAACGCGAGATGGACATCGTCCGCGACATAACCGCCATGGAGGGCGTGCTTGTTGAAGCCAATGACGTTTCCACCGCCACATTACTGGCCGGAAGGCCCCACACCATCGGTCCGTTTATCAATATCTATAACGAGGGGACGCTGGACTTCTTCGCCAAAAAGGGTGCGACCCGTGTTTGTCTGCCCGTCGAACTGTCGGGGACAACCCTGTCGGTTCTGGCAAAGAATGCGGACGTAGAACTGGAAGTCCTGGCCTTCGGGCGCCTGCCGCTGGCTGTCTCGGCCCGCTGCTACCACGCCCGCGCCCACACTTTGAGTAAAGACAACTGCCAATACGTTTGCGCCGATGACCCGGACGGCATGGATCTGGACACCCTGGACGGCGAAGCCTTCCTCACTGTCAACGGCACCCAGACGTTGTCTTACACTTGCAACAATCTGATCGAAGAACTGGGCGAAATGCAGGAGACGGATATCAACCGCTTCCGCCTGTCACCGCAAGACATCGACATGGTCGCAGTCGCGCAAGTGTTCCGGGACGTGCTCGACGGCAAAACACCCGCTCATGATCTCGAAGAACTGGCGGACGGGCTGAAATTCTCCAACGGCTACTACCATGACAGGGAAGGTGGCAAGATGGTGGCGGCGGAGTAGGGGTTACTGCTCTTCCTCAGCGCTATCACCGCCCAGGAAGTACTTGTAGACATCGAGTCCGGTCAAAATGACGCCGTCGAAGCCCTGGTAGATGAGGCCGTAGATGTAGGAATTGGTGTCCCCGAACAACAGGTTTTGCCATTCCTGTCGCCAGTACTGCACGTAATAACGGTCCGGGTTATCCCTGAGCGGCGCGGCGATCCAGCTTGGTGATCCTTCGCGCCATCCTTCCTGCCAATAGTAATCGTAAGCCGCCGCCGAGCCGATATCCACATGGGCCAGGACCAGTCGCTTGGAGCCCAGCTTCTTGTATTTCAGGGTTTCCACCGCCTGCCTGGAAAGCGGGGTGCGGCCATGCATGATATTGACGGCGATGATGTCGTAATTGGTATCGTGAATTTTTAGGGAAAATTCGTCCTGACGACCAAAGCCCGAGGTATCGCCCAGGTAGAGAAAATTCTTCGCGTCGGTCATGGAAACAATGCTCTTCGGGTTCTCCTGGTAGGGATACTTGCGAAAATCAGGAATTGAATTCAATTCCTCGCCCATGGCCCCGGCGACGAATGGGGTCAGGTTGAGTTCTTCGTTAAAGGCATAGGACTGATCGGCCTGTTCGGTATTTTCCACATAATCGATGACCATGACGTTGAGGCGATTCTTTTTGGCCATACGCACCAGTTGCAGTTTTTTCTCAAGTTGCTCAGGCGGGGTCGGGATGCCGACGATTTTCTCGCCGTAAAAAAGGCCATCAATCATGATGCCGTCGATAGAGCGCATATAGGCGCGGGCCGGAAAGGTTTTGGTCTCGTCGATATCGTCAACTTTTTTCAGAAGTTCCGGATTGCCCTTGGCGATGACGACGAAGTTGGGGTGCTGGCTACGGGCATAGGCGGAAATTTTTTGAACCAGTTCGCGTATCTGCTCACGGAAATCAAGCAGAATGCCTGTATCCTGGCGTTGAATTTGCACTTCCTCATCAGTTGTTCGGCCCTGAATGGTGGTTTGCGCGTAGGCCGGCAAGGCAGCCAGGGTCAGGGCTACAAGAAGAAACAGGAGAACAGTCGTGCGGGTCGTCCCTGACCGGGTCATGCGGTTTATCCTAAAGGGCAAAACAGAGAATCAGTTTTACCACATCGCACCGCTGCTGATCAAAGTCTGCTGGCGACCTCATCGGCCACGGCCAGGGATGCCGTTAACCCCGGTGATTCAATTCCGAACAGGTTGATGAGGCCCCTGACACCATGAACACCGGCATCCTGAATGATAAAATCTGCAGCGGGTTCCCCCGGTGCCTGTACCTTTGGGCGGATGCCGCTGTAGGCGGGGTTAAGGGTGCCATCGGCAAGTCCTGGCCAATAGCGGCGGATCGCGGCGTAGAAACTTTCAGCCCGGCCCGGGTCGACGTTGTAGTCGATTTCGTCTATCCACTGAACGTCAGGACCAAAGCGACCCTGACCACCAAGATCGCGGGTGTAATGGGTGCCAAGACTGGCCTTGCCTGGTAGTGGGTAAATCAGGTGTTCAAAGGGCGCTTTGCCGTTAAGGGTAAAGTAATTTCCCTTGGCATAGTGCAGGGGCGGCACTTTTTCGTCAGGGAAACCGTCCATAGATGAAGCGATTTTTTGAGCACCAAGACCGGCAGCATTAATAACCGTAGCGCAATCGAGCGTCATCGTTCCATCAGCTCCTGAAACATCGAGCGAAACTGTTCCATCTTTGATTTTTCCACCGGTAACGGCACTCAAAAAAGCGAAGCTGGCCCCGTGGTTTTCCGCGTCGCCTTGCAAATTCAGCATATAGGAATGGGAATCGAAAATGCCTGTTGATGGTGAAAACAAGGCGCCATGGCAGGAGAGTTCCGGTTCCATGGCACGGGCATCGGCGGCGCTGATCCGGGTCATGTCATCGACACCGTTTATGCGGGCTTTTTCGAGAATACCATCCAGAGCGTCGGATTCTTCTTCAGTGGTGGCAACGATCAGTTTGCCACAACGCTGGTGGGTGATGGCGCGCTCTTGCAGGAAATCATAGAGCAGGGCCCTGCCGGCGACGCACAGACGGGCTTTCAGGCTACCCTCTGGGTAATAAAGGCCAGCGTGGATAACTTCGCTGTTACGCGCACTGGTGATGGTGCCGATGGCGTCTTCGCTTTCGAGCACAATGACTTCGCGGCCCTGCATGGCCAGCTTACGGGCGATGGCAAGCCCGATGACGCCTGCCCCAATGACGGCACAATCTACACGTTCGCTCATAACCTGGATCGGTCCTTGCTTTATTTCCCGAGCGGAGTGTGACCTTTGCGTATTGCCCGGTCAAGAAAATGGCTCACCGTAATGTGATCACTGTTTGAGTTGCCTTAAAGCGACAGCGAGGGCACCTTTGGTTGATGAGTAAAAACCGTATAAGCAATCTTGTTCTGGTGATTTTTGTTTTTCTTACCCTGGCTGGCGTCAGGGCCTGGGCGGCATCGTACCCTGATAGCTGGACTCTGGATTGGCCGAAAACGGATTTCAGCAATACCACTGTCGATTTAAGCGAGATCTTTTCCGGTGGCCCGGCCAAAGATGGGATTCCGTCCATCGATCAGCCTTCCTTCCTGCCGGTAACTGAAATTGATGATCTGGGCCCGCAGGAACCGGTCATCGCCTTACATGTCAACGGCGAGGCCCGGGCTTATCCTTTGCGCATTTTGATGTGGCATGAAATCGTCAATGACAGCATTGGCGGCGTGCCGGTGACGGTGACCTATTGTCCGCTTTGTAATTCATCCATCGTTTTTGAGCGTGAGCTGGACGGCGTGGTTCTCGATTTCGGAACCACCGGCAAATTACGCAACAGCGATCTGGTCATGTATGACCGACAAACAGAATCCTGGTGGCAACAGTTTCTCGGGCAAGGGATTGTCGGTTCGATGACCGGCAAGGTCTTAAAAGTCATACCGTCGCGGATGGAATCATTCGAGCGCTTCAAAAAACGCGCACCTTACGGCAAGGTGCTGGTTCCGAATTCCCCGCATATGCGTAGTTACGGGGCCAATCCTTATGTCGGTTATGACAGCCGGGATACGCCTTACGGTTTCTTCCGCGGTGAAATGCCCGAAGGTATCGAGGCCATGGTTCGGGTTATCGTTGTAAACGGCGAAGCCTGGAGTCTGCCATTGCTGAGCAACGCCGGTGTTATCAACGCCGGTGATGGTCTGGAAATCAGCTGGCAGGCCGGGCAAAATTCCGCCCTGGACAGTCGTGTCATTGCCAACGGCCGCGATGTAGGCAATATCGTCGTGCGTCAGCGTCAGGGTGATAAATGGCAGGACGTCGCCCACGACATTACCTTCGCCTTCGTCTTCCACGCCTTTCATCCCAAGGGTGTTATTCATCAGTAAGACGACCACAGCGTTTGCCAGCACCTGAATGCCGGATTAAAATTTTCTAAATTCTCAAGTGATTCGGCAGGGGCCATGATTTCCACATGACATCCAAACGCGCACACGTCATCGTTACGGGTAATGAGAAGGGCGGCAGTGGCAAGTCGACGACGGCCATGCATCTGGTCATCGGGCTGTTGCGAGACGAGCGTCGGGTCGCCGCTATTGATCTGGACGCCCGTCAGGGGACGCTGACCAACTACTTGGGCAATCGCCAGCGCTTTATAGATGACAAGGGTATGGCATTGCCAATGCCGGAATTCAGGGTTATCGAGCACAGCGCCGACCTCAACCGTGACACCGCCGAAATTGATGACGAGAAGGCCCTGGATGAAGCCATTGGGGATCTGTCGCAAAACCACGATGTCATCGTTATCGATACTCCCGGCGCTGACAGCATTCTGACCCGGCTCGGTCATTCCTTTGCCGATACCCTGATCACGCCCTTGAACGACAGTTTTATCGATCTGGATGTGCTGGCCCGGGTTGACCCGGTCAGCCTGAAAATCCAGAACCCCAGTCATTATTCGGAAATGGTATGGCAACAGAAAATGCGCCGGGCCCAGCGCGATGGCGGTTCTACCGACTGGATTGTCATGCGTAACCGCCTAAGCCATGTGGACGCCCGCAACAAACGCGAAGTCGAGCGTCTGCTAGGTGAGTTGGCAGCGCGGGTTGGCTTCAGGCAGGTCGCCGGGTTCGGCGAGCGGGTGATCTACCGGGAATTGTTTCTTGCCGGTTTGACCATGATGGATATCATCGACGTTTTAGGCCCTGATAGCCTGACCATGTCGCACCTGTCGGCGCGTCAGGAAGTGCGCGGGCTGATCGACGCTATCGGGCTGCCGTAATCATTTTCCGTAATCATTACCAGTCCTTGCCGGTCAGCAGTTTCCAGGCGTTCCGGTAGGCGATGTCGTGTTTGGCCGGCTCGGGCAGGTCGCGGACGATGCGCCTGAAATTATCCACCTTCTGCCTCAGGAAAACGGGCAGGGGCGGGCGACCGCCGCCGTAATCCGTGGCGAACACGAAGCGCTTCGAGAAATCGCCGAGAATGGCCCGCCATTCCGGCTTGAGCGTGTCGCTCTGATGGCCCGGGCCGCCTTTCCACAGCGTCGTGTCACCGGTTAGCGTGGCCTTGTTATCCTTGCCGGCGCAGCGGTACTTGCGGTTAGGCTGGCCGTTGGCGAGGTCGAAATAGAGGTTCGCATGGCGTGACAGCAGGCGACGGACGTACGCCGGGGTGAAGCGCTTCTGCTTTTCCGGGTGGCGGATTTGGGCGAAGTGGGCGACGATCACCTTGGCCCCAGGGTAGTCCTTTAACATTTCCTCGAGCTCCTCCAGGGGCCTGTCCTCGGCCTCCAGATGGATGACGAAGGGCACACTGGTCAACGCGGCCAGGGTGAACAGGCGGCGGCCGTTTTTGCCGTTCAGGGGGATGTCGACGTTACGGTCGCGGCGCTTGTCCCTGCACTGGCTGGACGACATGTAGTGGCGAAATTCCAACTCACCCATGTGGGCATAGACGCCGGCGCGAACATATCTTTCCATTTGGTCGATGAAATGTTTTTCCGAGCCACCTTTTTGCCTTGCCCAGTTGGGGTTGGTGCCGGCGTTGGCGGTGGGGATGAAGCGTTCGGGATACTTGTTGACCAGTTCGTGGATGTAGAAGCTCCAGCGGTAGCCATCGGAGCCGTCTTTCGGGCGCTGGTAACCATCGGCGGCGATCAGCGCCACGCCCAGTTCGTCCATGGTGTCGAAGACGCCGGGAATATAATCGACGACCTGTCCGGACTGGATGCTGGTTTCCATGTCGATCTTCGGCAATTTCCCCTGATCGAGCATGGTCTGGACGCGCCCGCGCCACAGGGTCTCCAGTTCGGCCCGGCTATGTATCAGGTCGATGGGTTCAGCGGCATGGGATAAGGTGGTGAGGGAAAGCAGGACAAACAGCGTGAGCCTCAAAAGCATCATCGTGATCTCCCGGAGATCCTTAAGCTGTTATTGACGCCGCTACTGTGGGCCGGGTGCAGCCGCTCGTCAAACCACTTCGATCGTCGTGGTTTCGCCGAAGCCGCCCTTGATCAGGTTTTTCGCATGACAGATCATGTTCTGACCTTCCATGCCTTTGATAAAAAAGACGTGACTGCCGCTTGTGCGCTCGCAGGTGACGAAGTTATGCAGGCCATATCTGACCAGAAAGTTTTGTTCTTTATTCATTTTATTATCCTTAGGTGTTCAAGTGCTCTTAAACCGGCGCTTTAAGCGCCATGGTAGCGAGCGAATGTTAAATTTTTGTAAAACGCAGAAACAGCAAAGGCAGCGAGGGTAAGTCGCGCCGGATACCATCTTCATGCTGAAAAATGAGAGGTCGAAGAAATAACCGCTGACGGTCAGCCCACTTTCTTCGTGTTGTTATTTGGTGTCGCAGGTCTTGGGTCTTAAGCGTAAATGCGAAGTGCCCACCCCTGGCAGATGTCAGAAGTGGGCGCTTTACAGAACTATTCGATGATCGACAGGTTCTCGGCGGAAGATTTGCCGTTCTGTCCAGGCTGAAGTTCAAAAGAAACTTTCTGCCCTTCGTTGAGCGAGCTCAGGCCAGCGCGTTCGACGGCCGAAATGTGAACAAAAGCGTCGCTAGAACCATCTTCGGGTTCGATAAAGCCATAACCCTTGGTCGGGTTAAACCATTTTACAGTACCGGTAGTCATAGTCAGTTTCCTCAAACAGGATAGTTATTTTCGCGCTTCACACCATGTGAGGACGCGGTCGTAATAGCGTTAACACTGTTTAGGAGGTAACCAAGTTAATCGGCGTACCGGTTGTTTAGGCAGCCAAACAAATGTAACACGTTCGCAATATGTAATGAATCATTCCAAGAAGTCAATGACTTGTGGGCGACAAGATTGTAATTTCTTTACATTGATATTAAAGGATCGGCATGGCTGATAACGACGGAAATCTTCCCACCAAAAAATCATCGCCCGGCGATGTCGAGGCGTTCCTTAAAAAGGTTGCGCACACCAGGCCTGTAAAAACACCGGGCAAGCGGGGCCGCCTGATTTTTGGCATGGACGCGACGGCCAGCCGGCAACCCATGTGGGACCGGGCGGCGCACATTCAAGGCGAGATGTTTAGCGAAACGGCGGCTCTTGGCGGCCTTGACCTGCAATTGGCCTACTACCGTGGCTTTGGTGAGTTTAAGGCGTCGAACTGGCTTGGCGACGCGGATAAACTGCTCAAACTGATGAGCACGGTTTTTTGTCTGGCCGGGGAAACCCAGATCGGTAAATTACTGAGCCACGCGATCAATGAAACCAAAAAAGAAAAAGTTAACGCCCTTGTGTTTATTGGTGATTGCGTAGAGGAAGATGTCGATAAACTGGGTGCATTGGCCGGCGAGTTGGGCATTCTTGGGCTGCCGGTTTTTATGTTTCAGGAAGGTGAGGACCCGGTTGCGACGTTTGCTTTCGGGCAGATTGCCAAATTGACTGGCGGGGCTTGCTGCCGCTTTGATGCCACCAGCGCCCATGTGTTGCGGGAATTGCTTAGCGCCGTTGCCGTCTTCGCCGCCGGTGGCCGCACGGCCCTGGAAGATTTGGGAAGCAAGCGCGGTGGTGAAGTTTTAAAACTGGCCAACATGATGAAGGGTAAATAGAGGTGCTACCGTATTTCATTCTCGGGGTGGCTCTGCTGGCGGGGATGCTTTTGTCCATGCGCTGGTATGTAAGCGCCGATCCAAAGACACTGCTCAAGGTCTTAAAATGGCTGTCGTTAGGACTGATCATCTCTATCGGCCTGTTCCTTGCCCTGACCGGTCGTCTCGCCTGGGCCTTTGTTACCCTGCCGGTATTGATCGGTTGGCTGATGCGTTTTCGTTCCGCCGCCACGATGTTCAAGAACTTCTCTCGCATGGCCGGGGAGGCGCAACAGCCCGGAGCATCGGAAGTGGAAACCCGCTTCCTGCGCATGACCCTCGATCACGGCAGTGGCACCATGGATGGAGAAATTCTGGAAGGTCCCCATAAAGGGCGATTGTTAAGCGATGTCGGCCAACACGCGGTTGTCAGCCTGCTTAAGACTTGCTGGAGTGAGGATGAGCAATCGGCGCAAATTCTCGAAGCCTACCTGGATCGTTACTATCCGGATTGGCGCGCCGGGGCGGAAAAAGAAGCTGCCTCGAACACGTCATTCAAAGATGAAATGGACCGAGCAGAGGCTTTTGAGATACTCGGTTTATCCGAAGAGGCAAGCGATGAGCAGATAAAAGAGGCATATCACAGGCTGATTGCGGGCCTGCATCCGGATCATGGCGGTTCGACCTATCTGGCTGCAAAAATAAACCGCGCCAAGGACGTGCTTCTTTCTTGAGGGAACGTAAGGTTGCAGCGGCCTTATGGGTGTGGCACAAAGGCCGCGCATTCGCTACGCGTTGGTGATTCTTAGTGATCCGAGGAAATTTTTATGGTCAAGCCTGTTAGAAAAGCGGTCTTTCCCGTTGCCGGTCTGGGCACGCGGTTTTTGCCTGCGACCAAGGCGATGCCGAAAGAAATGCTGCCGGTCGTTGACAAACCACTGATCCAGTACGCGGTCGAAGAGGCGCGTGACGCCGGGATTGAGGAAATCATTTTCGTCACCGGTCGCGGCAAGGCGGTTCTGCTTGACCACTTTGATCACAGTTTCGAGCTTGAAGAAATTCTTAAAAATCACGGCAAGGCCGAAGCGTTGTTCCAGGTGCAGGACGTGATGTCAAAGCCGGGGCAGATTTCATCAACCCGCCAGCAACGCCCGCTTGGTCTTGGTCATGCGGTATGGTGCGCGCGTCATTTTATTGAAGATGAGCCGTTTGCGGTGCTTTTAGCCGACGATCTGATTATGGCCGAACCGGGTTGCCTGAAACAAATGATGGACGTTTACAGTGACACTGGCGGCAATGTCGTCGCCAGCGAAGAAGTGCCCCCTGAACACACCGCTCGTTATGGTATTCTGGATGTTGTTGAAGACGATGGCCGTCTGGCCCGCGCCAAGGGGCTGGTTGAAAAACCCGAACCGGCAAAAGCGCCGTCCAATCTTTGCATCATCGGCCGTTATATCCTGCAGCCGGAGGTCTTTGAATATTTGGGCAAACAGGAGCAAGGGGCAGGGGGTGAAATACAACTGACCGACGCTCTTGCCAAAACCATCGACAGAATTCCTTTCCATGGTCTTCGTTTCAAGGGAGACCGTTTTGATTGCGGCGATAAACTGGGATTTATGGAAGCCAATGTCGCTTTCGCCCTGGCCCGTGATGATCTCAACGAAGGCATGACCCGGATGCTAAAAAAGTACGTGAAGGACTAAACGAGTACCCCCTATCATAAAAGGACGATACGTATGACGACCTTACAAGCCCATTCGACAAGGAGCAGTGTCCGCCGTGATGTTGTGCATCACAAGGACATTGCGACGCTGTTCGATGGGCTTGTAAGGTCGCCCGCCGGGTCGCCTATCCGGCCTTCCGGAGGTCGTTGGTGGTGTTCAACGATGCGCCCACATCGCTTTCACGTCACCTCCTACCCGGAAAGCCGGATAGGCGATCAGACGTGTCGTCCTTTTATGATAGGGGGTACTAAATGCGCATTGCGATGATTGGCACCGGCTATGTCGGCCTTGTTTCAGGTGCCTGCTTTTCAGAATTCGGCGTTGATGTGGTTTGCGTCGACAAGGACCAGGGCAAGATTGACCGGCTAGGCGAGGGCATCATGCCGATCTTCGAGCCGGGGCTGGACGATCTGGTTGCAAGTAACGTCAAAGCCGGACGCTTGAGTTTTACCACCGATCTGAAACAGGCCGTCAGCGGTGTTGATGTTGTCTTTATTTGCGTTGGTACACCGACTGAACCCGGCGGCGGCCATGCTGATTTATCCTATGTGTACGCTGCGGCCCGCGAAATTGCCGAAGCCATGGACGGCTACGCGGTGATCGTCAATAAATCTACGGTTCCCGTCGGCACCGGAGACGAGGTCTCAAAGGTTATCTGCGAGGCTAACCCCAAAGCGGATTTTGATGTTGTCTCGAACCCTGAATTTTTGCGTGAAGGATCGGCGATCCATGATTTCATGCGCCCCGACAGGGTCGTGATCGGCACCGAAGTCGAGCGTGCCCAG
Organism: Rhodospirillaceae bacterium; assembly: GCA_018662005.1. Taxonomy (NCBI): domain Bacteria; kingdom Pseudomonadati; phylum Pseudomonadota; class Alphaproteobacteria; order Rhodospirillales; family Rhodospirillaceae; species Rhodospirillaceae bacterium. Next base: position 115,518 of record JABJHA010000005.1, read on the forward strand.
GAAGTCATGCGCAACCTTTACCGGCCGCTTTATCTGATCGAAACACCGATCCTGTTCACCCAGCGTCAGACGGCCGAGTTGATCAAGTATGCGGCCAATACGTTTCTGGCGACTAAAATCACCTTCATCAACGAAATCTCCGATCTTTGCGAAAAGGTTGGTGCCGATGTGCAAGATGTTGCCAAAGGCATTGGCCTAGACGGACGTATCGGCTCAAAATTCCTGCACAGCGGACCGGGTTATGGTGGCTCGTGTTTTCCCAAGGACACCCTGGCGCTGGTCCATACGGCACAGGATGTCGGCTCGCCCCTGCGTATTGTCGAAGCCGTCGTTGATATTAATGACAAACGCAAAAAGCACATGGCCGATCGTGTGATCGCCGCCTGTGATGGGTCTCTTGAAGGTAAAACCGTGGCGGTTCTGGGAGTGACGTTCAAGCCCAATACGGATGACATGCGGGATTCTCCCAGCCTTGATATTATCCCTGCCATGCAAAAAGCCGGGGCGACAATTCGCGCTTTTGATCCTGAAGGCATGACCGAAGCCGGGGAAATGCTCGACGGCGTTGATTGGTGCGAAGAGTCATACGCAACCATGGAAGGCGCGGATGTTCTGGTTATTATCACCGAATGGAACGCTTTTCGCGGGCTCGACTTCGAGCGTGTTAAATCACTACTGAACAAGCCGATCCTTGTTGATCTTCGCAACATTTATAATCCGGATGAAATGGCCGCAGCCGGTATTGATTATCACTGCCTTGGCCGTCCCACCAAATGACAAAAGAACGCCAACTGGACCCGACAATCCTGCGCGAATATGACATTCGCGGCATCGTTGGCGATACCCTGAACCCGGAAGACTTGCGGGCAATTGGCCATGGCTTTGGCACCATCATTGCGCGGGGTGGCGGCACCTGCGTTGCTATCGGCTATGACGGCAGGCTTTCCTCGCCCGAACTCGCCGCCGCTGCCGTCGAAGGCTTAAGCGCTGCCGGTTTGCGGGTCATGAAAGTCGGGCGTGGCCCCAGTCCTATGCTTTATTACGCCACCCACGTGCTTGAAGCTGATGCCGGTATGATGATTACCGGCTCCCATAATCCGCCCGATTACAACGGCATCAAGATGTCTTTGGGGGCAGGCTCCTTCTTTGGCGACGATATACAGAATCTTGGCAAGCTGGTCGCCGCCGGTGATTTTCTGAACGCCGAAGGATCGCAGGAAGATTGCCCTGTCTTTGATGACTATATAACGCGCTTGCAGAAGGATTATAGCGGCAGCAAGGAACTAAGCGTTGCCTGGGATAACGGCAATGGCGCGGCTGGCGAGGCTCTGGTTGCTCTGGTCGCAGGGCTTCCCGGTCGCCATATTTTGCTCAACGAGAAAATCGACGGCACATTCCCCGCCCATCATCCCGATCCGACGGTCGAAAAAAACCTTCAGCAATTGAAGGATTCGGTTGCCCGTGAAGGGTGCGATATGGGTATCGCCTTTGATGGTGATGGTGACCGCATCGGTCTTGTCGATAGTCAGGGCCGGGTTTTGTGGGGCGATCAGATGATGGTGATCCTGGCGCGCGAGGTTTTGCACGACATTCCGGGTGCGACCATTATCATTGATGTGAAGGCAAGCCAGGTCTTTTTCGATGAAATCAAGGCGATGGGTGGCAATCCGCTGATGTGGAAAACCGGCCACTCGCTGATCAAGGCGAAGATGCAGGAAACCGGGGCCCCGCTGGCTGGCGAGATGAGCGCCCATATTTTCTTCAAGCACCGCTATTACGGCTTTGATGACGCGCTTTATGCGGCCGTTCGCCTGATTTCGATTGTCGCCTCCAGCGATCAAACCCTTGATGACATGCTCGACGCCATGCCCCACATGCTCAACACTCCGGAACTGCGTTTCGATTGCCCCGAAGAGCGCAAATTCAGGATTGTCGAGGAGGTTGCCGAACGCCTGAAGACGATGAGCGGCATTTCCGTCCACGATATGGACGGGGTGCGTGTCCAATCAGATGATGGCTGGTGGTTGCTTCGCGCATCAAACACCCAGGCCGTGCTGGTCGCCCGCTGTGAGTCGACGACCGAAGAAGGGTTGGATAGATTGAAAGAAACGCTGACAAACCAGCTCCGCAAAAGCGGCCTGGAACCGCCTGCTTTTGGTTAACCGGCCGATGCCAGTTGTTGCAGGGGCTGTTTCATTCTCAATTCCATACAATTGATATTGCGTCGTTTGAGAACCTTGCAGGCGCGGTAGGCCTGACGTTTGCTGATGCCCAGAATACGGGCCCGGTAGATGGGTTTGCGGACACCTTTTTTCAGGGGAACGACCCGGATATGGCCATCAAATAACAGGTCGTGTGCCTTTTCCACGGCCAGACGTGCAATTTTATAGGCGGGCTCTGTGGTTTTGTAGGCGCCGACCTGAATGCCCCATTGCAGTTTGGCAAGGGCACGGTCCCGGGCTTTTTTCGATATTTTCGCTTTTACCGCAACGTCGGCGTGGGTGGTGCCCAGCTTGTCGTAGCTTTTGTTGAGAAGTTTGGCCATGTGCTTGTCGCGGGCGCGTGATGTGCGACCACCGAAAACGACACCTATCAGGCGTTGACCGTTTCGTTCTACCGAGGCGACCAGATTAAAACCGGAAGCCCGAATGTATCCGGTCTTGATACCGTCTGTACCCTTGTAGGTTTTCAGCAGGGCGTTGTGGTTTTTGTGAACGAGGCCCTTGTGGGAAAAGGTTTTGGTTGAAAAATAAAAATAATACTGCGGAAAGTCTTTAAGCAGCCTGAGCGCCAGCGTTGCCATGTCCTTGGCCGTGGAAAGCTGGCCGCGATGGGGCAGGCCAGAGGCATTACGGAATGTCGTGCGTGACATGCCGATGGCGCGTGCCCTGGATGTCATCGACAGGGCGAATTTGCGTTCAGTGCCGCCAAGGTTTTCGCCGATGGCGGTGGCGACATCATTGGCCGATTTTGTGACAATAGCCAGTATCGCCTCTTCGTAGGTAATTTTGCCACCCTTTGAAAGCCCCAGTTTCGATGAAGGCTGGCGGGCGGCGCGGGCCGATATCTTGAGCTTTTGCTCAAGCCGGATACGACCGTCTTCAAGCGCCTCAAAGACCATGTAAAGGGTCATCATCTTGGTCAGCGAGGCAGGATAATTGCGGGTGTCGGCGTTGATTTGATGCAGCACCGTGCCGGTTTCGGCGTCGATAACGTAGGATGCGTATTTAGCCTGGACGGTGGCCGGGGCAAGCAGGAAGGCTGCGGCACAAAAGATGGCCGCCGAAAGCTTCCAAAAATTCCCCTTTATGGTCTCCAAATCTGCGTTCCCGCTTTTAATTATCAAGAATGACCAAAACATTACCTAACCGACGCCAGGATAACAATTAATTAAGATTGCGCAGAAAATTACTCCTTGATCCGGGTAATCAACTGATGATCGGCTAATTCGGATATCAGCTTGACCATATCGGTCTTCACCGACGTGGGATCGGCGTCGGGAAAAGCCTGACAAATGATGTTTGCCGCTTCCTCGCCGCTTGTTTCATCTTCCAGCAACCGCCATAGGGCCGCGCCGATGGAACTCAGGTGGTAAAGCGCCTCGTTTTCAGGATTGACCAGAAAAATAACATCATCGACCTGACGTTCCGTAATCCCTTCGCTTCGGGTATAGCGTCGTTTCATGGGCATGGTTTGAACTCGTCGATCAAATGGCGCGCCGCAGTGGCGCCATCAGGATAGCGCAAAGTGAAACGGCTGGCAGCATCGCTGATGCCATGCAGGCGGTCCAGAGTCTCAATGGCGGAAATCTGCACCGAAAAATTCTGCAATATGGTTCGCTTTAGAATATCACTGGTCGAAGCGGGCAGCATCTGCAGGGTTTCTTGCGGGTCACGGTGAAGCTCAATGATGCCTTTTATCGGTGATGTTTCCCGGTATGTCGCCAATTCGCCGGGTAGAAGTTTCAGATACAGAAACCTGCGGCTTTCCGGCCCGCGTCTGTCGTTTACGAAAGTATTGAAGTTTTCGCCGCCATCTTCCGGAAGGGGTTGTCTGAGGCGCGGCAGGATTCCTGGCGACATGCCAAGATTGTCACTGGTGATGTAGAGGACATCATCGGCAAATATTTTAACTCCCAATGAGGCCAGGTGCGCTATCAGCGTACTTTTGCCAGCGTTATAGGTGCTGGGGAACAAATACAAACCGTCACCGAAATCAGCGGCGGCGGTGTGCAGGCAAAGCAGAGAAGGGTCATCTGCGACGACGCACTTAAAGGCATCAACAAGGAAGTCGCAAGCCGCGTTGATGATGTTCGGGTAAACGGCAGGTTTCGATAACCACTCTGAGCGGCGGCAGTAACCCTGGCCGGTTTTGCTGATGGTGATTGCCGGGTCGGGATTTTTTGGGGCCTTGAGCTTGTGAAAAGACCAGCCGTGCAGGATGGACTGGATGGCGGGCGCCATCTCGTCACAGCCGTTTAGAGCGACAGGGCGTTTCATATCATCAAAAGCGATTAGCAAATTCAGCACCCAAAAAGAATTGCACCGACGTGATTATACGCCGGTGCGACATTATACAAAAAACGATTGGCTGGGGAGGTTTCCCCGGTGCCGGATGTCCCTAGACACCGCCAGCAATGCCACCGGTTCCGGCGCCAGCACCCGCCCCGGCACCTGTTCCACCGGCACCTGTTCCACCGGCACCTGTTCCACCGGCACCCGTTCCGGCGCCAGCTGTTGCTGTTCCGGCCGTTGTCGTCGTTGTTGCTGTTCCGGCAGTTGTTCCAGTACCCGTTCCGGCACCCGCACCGGCACCAGTCCCGGCACCAGCACCCGCACCCGCACCCGCTCCACCGCCAGCAGTTCCGCCGCCAGCACCGGCATCTGCCGTTGCGCCGCCGCCAGAAGCCCCACCGGTATCTCCGCCACCGGAAGCCCCACCGCCATCGCCGCCAGCATCTCCGCCACCGGAAGCACCGCCAGCGTTGCCGCCGTCGCCGCCAGCATCTCCGCCACCGGAAGCGCCACCAGCATTGCCGCCACC
>JABJHA010000006.1 GCA_018662005.1 Rhodospirillaceae bacterium
AGGAAACCCCGGCCACCGGTCAGTAACACCGTCTTGCCCGAAAAGTCCTTAGCCTGAATGGCCAGCCGCTGACAGATCTCGTCGATATCGGATTTAAGCAGAAATTCGGTCATGGAAATGTCTTCTTCGTGGTTAATGGGTGAATTTGCCACTCTATTAGCCCGAATCCGGGACTTGGCATAGTATAAACCCCTTTTAAACCTGCCCGTTACCACCATAAAAAAGGGCCAGACCGCACCAGCCTGACCCCTTTTGGATTTTATCATATTTTCTAAGCGCTCAATGCCTTCGGAAAGTATTCGTTTACGTATCCTATCATGGTATCGGCGTCAGAGACCTCAAACGGGTCATCCTCCACATTGTCGCCAAAACCGTCTTCAACAAACATTTTGACGATCTCGCCGTCTTCAACCAACATCGAATAGCGCCAGCTACGCATTCCGAAGCCCAGGTTTTCTTTTTCAACAAGCATCCCCATTTTACGGGTGAATTCAGCATTGCCGTCAGGCAGCAGGAAGACGTTTTTCGCCTTCTGGCTTTGGCCCCACTGGTACATGACAAAGGCGTCGTTAACCGACAGACAAACAATCTGGTCAACACCATGCGCCCTGAAGTCTTCATTCAATTCTTCGTATCGCGGCAGGTGGCTGGTCGAGCAGGTCGGGGTAAAGGCGCCGGGGAGGGCGAAAACAACAACCCGTTTGCCCTTGAAAATATCGTCACTGGTCAACGTCTTCCATTCAAATGGATTATCACCATCGATGTCATCATTACGAACACGGGTGTTGAAAGTCGCCTGGGGTATCTGTGTCATCATCTTGTTCTCCAAAAAATAAGGTTGCGAAACCGGCTGTTCGGCCTCGAGTGAAGACACCCTAGGCGATGTCTTTTAATTGGTAAAACAAGTTCAATAGCTTATACTTATTTGTATAATCACTTAAATAAAGAACCCCATGCCCCTCTACCGCCGTCTGCCAACACTGACCCAATTGCGTCACCTGATCGCCGTAAGCGAGCACGGCCATTTCGGACGCGCTGCCGAGGCTTGTTTTATCACCCAGTCCTCATTAAGTGCCTCGATCAGGGAACTTGAGACAACCCTGGGCGAAACTCTGATCGAGCGGACCAGGCGTTCCGTGATGATGACGGTGCTGGGCCTGGAAACCGTAAACCGGGCCAAAAACGTGATCAGGGATGTGGAAGACATCGCCGATCTTGTCAGCGCCGCCGGCGCCCCCCTTTCAGGGTCATTGCGTCTGGGCATCATTCCGACCATTGCCCCGTTCCTGTTGCCGCGGGTCTTGCCGACCCTGCGCGCGGCTTATCCGGAGCTGAAACTCTACTTGAGTGAAAAACAATCGGCCCCCCTTCTTGATGATCTTGCCGCCGGAAACCTTGACCTTCTGCTGCTCGCCTTTCCGTACCCGTGCGAGAAACTGAAAACGTTTGTCTTCGCCGATGACCCCTTCTGGGTCGCCTCCCCAAAAGGCCATCTGCCGATAAAGAAGGAGCGCCTGACGCGCCACGACATCGCGGCTGAAAACCTGCTGTTGTTGGGTGAAGGCCATTGCCTGCGCGACCATGCTTTAAGCGCCTGCGGGCTCGCCAAACAGCATCAGGGGGCGGAATTTCAGGCGACCAGCCTGCAGACACTTGTCCAGATGGTCGAGGGGGGACTCGGGGTTACGTTGCTTCCGAAGATGGCCATCGACGCCGGCATCGCCCGGTCGACCGGCATACAATTGCGCCCCATCGATGGCGAAAGCCTTGGTCGCCAAATCGGTTTTGCCTGGCGGCCTTCATCGCCACGCGAAGACGAATTCAAACTATTGGCGGCGTATTTCCGCGATGAACTGGCCACCCCCCTGTCACCGGGTAAAAAGGCAAAATTAAGGACAAGCCCTTGACTTTTCAACATCTTGAACCAACTCTAGGGGGAACGTTACTGGCGCCTACGGGGCCAGTAGCAGGGCGCTTTTAAGGGGCCCAAACCGCGCTATGCTCGCTCATAAGACTTCGAGGAGGAAACGCCACAATGTCGCGCCTATCTGGCTTCAACAGCCCACTTTTGCTGGGTTTTGATCATTTTGAACGGATTCTCGATCAGGCATCGAAAACCTCTGCCGAAGGCTATCCTCCTTATAACATTGAGCAATGCGGTGAAAATGCCTTGCGCATTACCGTCGCCATCGCCGGTTTCTCCATGGATGATTTGAGCGTCACCACCGAGGATAACCAGCTTGTCATCCGTGGCCGTCATTGCGAAGACGACAGCGAGCGCATCTACTTGCATCGCGGCATCGCGGCCCGTCAGTTCCAGCGCAGTTTCATTCTCGCCGAAGGCATCGAAATCACCGGCGCCTCTATGGATAATGGACTTTTGCACGTTGAATTGGTCCGTCACGTCCCGGAACCCGAAATTCGTAATATCAAGATCGAAGCCAACAAAGGCAGCAGCAACAAGCCAAAAACCATTGAGGTCGATCCCGATGACTAACGATTAAGTGAACAGGTGTGACTTTCAGGCCGTCCCGCCAGACCCCATATTAAACTAAAGCCCCATATAAACGTGCCGAACCCAAGACAGGGCGTTTTAAAAGGAGTTGATGAAATGATCCAGGACCCCACCACCCAAACCCCGATCAACCGCTATATGTCAGTTGCTGATTTCGCCCTTTATGGAGCCCAGGACGTTGCCTACGTCAAACCAGTGATCATCAACGGCGAGGCGCTTTATGCCATATACGCCGCCGACGGTCAGGAATTGGCTTTTATTGAAGGGCGTGATCTTGCCGACGCAACCGTGCGCCAAAACGACATGCAGCCGCTCAGCGTTCACTAAATCAGAAAAAATTAAGCTGCCTGGTGGGCGGTTTCTTCGATCAACAGGGCGTAAAGCGCTTCTGACTGGTCGGTGCCGCGAAGCTTGTCGCAGACCGTCTTGTCGCGCAACAGGCGTGATACGCGGGCCAATGCTTTCAGATGGTCTGCTCCGGCAGTTTCAGGGGCCAGCAGCAGGAAGATCAGATCAACCGGTTGCTCATCGATGGACTGGAAATCAATCGGCTTCTCAAGGCGTGCAAACAGGCCATAAAGTTTTTCAAGATTGGCTAATTTTCCATGTGGAATGGCAATGCCGTTACCAACGCCCGTGGTGCCTAGACGTTCGCGCTCCATCAGCACTTCAAAAATGGCGCGCTCGTGCAAGCCGGTGATATCGGCAGCCTTCTTTGCCAAATCCTGGATCGCCTGTTTTTTAGACGTCGCGTGTAGATTGGCGACGACACTTTCGGTGCTGATAAGGTCGTTGATTTCCATCAATACTTCCCTGATCCGGCTTTATAAAAATTGATTTTCAAGATTTTTCGGCCTCGCTGGGATCAATCCAGCCAATGTTGCCGTCGTCACGACGATAAACCACATTCAAGCCGCCATGGGCGCGATTGCGGAACATCATTACGGGTGCTTCGGCAAGGTCCATACGCATCACTGCCTGACTGACGGTCAGTGTTGCGATATTATGGGGCATCTCCGCAACGATGGCGGGCTCACCCGCTTCAGGCAATTCGTCCTCACCTTCGCTGGCGAGAATGGAATACTGGGCCATGACGATTTCGTCGTCACTGGGGCCATTCTGATGGTGGCTGCTAATGCGCCTTTTATAGCGCCGCAATTGCTTGGAGATACGCCCTAACGCACCATCAAATGCGCCGTAGGCGTCGTTGCCGTCCGCGCCGCCCTGCATAACCATGCCACGCCCGGCGTGGACGGAAATGTCGGCGCGAAAACCGGGGCCTTCCTTGGAGAAAACAACCGTTGAATCCAGCGCGTTCTCGAAATATTTTTTGACGGAGTTCTGCAATTGATCTTCGGCATGGCCGCGAAGGGCGTCACCGACATCAACATGTTTGCCTTTGATCGATATTTCCATGAGTGTGTGCCGTCCAGTTTATCTAAACTTTTCAGCTGTCCATATTGTTATGCAAAAAATTTCTTAAAACCTGGCGTCCAAATCTAACACCTTATATTAACGCTCCCTGGCACCTTGATTTACACCTGCGGGCTGCGAAGGCCCGGAACCTAGATGCCCGGTGCCCTGCTGTCAATAGTTTGCACACTTAAGAATTTGGTCCACTGGGCCAACCATTTGTTAGAGCGCAGAATTTTTTTCGCGGCGACGCTGCACGGATGAGGAAAGTCCCAGGGCTTCACGGTATTTAGCCACCGTCCGACGGGCAATGTCCATGCCTTCATTTTTCAAAATAGTAACAATTTTGTCGTCAGAAAGAATTTTAGCAGGTGCTTCTTCGTCAATCAATTCCTTGATTCTGTAGCGCACGGATTCTGCCGAATGGGTTTCCCCGCCCGATGAGCTGGCAATCGCTGCGGTAAAGAAATACTTGAGCTCGAAGATGCCCCGCGGAGAGGCAATGAACTTGTTCGATGTGACCCTGGATACGGTGCTTTCATGCATATCGATGACTTCGGCGATATCACGCAACACCAGTGGACGCAGATGCTGAACACCATTAGTGAAAAAACCGTCCTGCTGGCTGACAATTTCACTGGCCACTTTCAGGATCGTCGTCGCTCTTTGATGCAGGGATTTAACCAGCCAGTTAGCCGACTGATAACATTCATTTATATAGCGCTTGTCTTCTTTTGAACCGGCAACGGAACTGATGGTCGCGAAATAGGTGTTATTGACCAGAACCCTGGGCAAGGTATCGCTGTTCAATTCAACGATCCAGCCGCCGCCGGGCTGGCTGCGCATGATGACGTCGGGAACAACCGGCTGCATGATCGTATCTTCAAAAACCAGTCCCGGTTTCGGATCCAGTTCCTTGATCTCGGCAAACATGTCGGCGATGTCCTCTGCATCAACGCCGCAAATTTCCGTTAAGCGCTTAAGGTCGCGCTTGGCCAGCAAGTCCAGATTTTCAAGCAGCGTCTGCATGGCCGGATCGAGCCGGTCGCGCTCGCGCAGTTGCAGGGCAAGGCATTCAGCCAAATCGCGGGCGAACAGGCCCGGCTGGTCGATTCGCTGGAGCTTTTCCAAAACCTGCTCGACCTGTTCCAACGCACAGCCAAGGGTTTCGGCAACGCCCTCCAACGGGTCACTGATGTAACCAGAATCATCAAGCATATCAATAAGTTGGGTGCCAATCATTCGTTCCTCAGGATCACCCAGCGTCATCGTCATTTGACTGTTCAGGCGTTCGCGCAGGCTGACCTGATCGATCAGGGTTTCTTCCGGATTGGGAAGGGCGGCGCTAAAATCCGTGGCCCCGCCGGGGCCGTTATCGGCAAATGCGGGTTCGGCTAAATTGGCCTGGGCGATTTCGACGGGACTGGCTTCATCCGTATTCCACTCGTTGTCGACCTCCACGTCCAGGTCATTGCCGATGGCTTCGGCATCCTTGCCCGTGTCACTAAAATCGATGCTTTCTAGGCCTCCGTCTTCCTGCAGGGAATCGCCCGCTTGATCAGAAAGTTCATCGGCCATATCAAGCGCGTCACCGCCTTCCTGATCATCACCCTGGTCTTCTTCCTGACGTTCAAGAAGAGGATTCTGTTCAAGTTCCTGCTCCACATAATCGAGCAGTTCAATGCTGGAAAGTTGCAGCATTTTAATCGCCTGCTGCAATTGCGGCGTCATCACCAGTGACTGGCTTTGACGCAAATCCAGACGGGGGGTCAACGCCATGTCGAAACCCGCCTGTTGTTCAAAGTTGATCTAGAGACTGAAACGATCACCCAGATATACGCGCCTGACGTCTTCGTTTCCGACGATGTCGGAAGGCGCGCCCTCCATCAACATCATGCCATCATGGATAATGTATGCGCGATCAATGACATCCAATGTCTCGCGAACATTATGATCGGTGATCAACACACCGATACCACGGTCTTTCAAATGCGCGACCAGTTCACGGATGTCACCCACAGCGATCGGGTCAACACCGGCAAATGGCTCATCAAGCAAGATAAAATGCGGATTTGAAGCAAGTGCACGGGCGATTTCAACCCGTCGGCGTTCGCCACCCGAAAGCGCCAGCGCCGGGGTGCGGCGAAGATGGGTTATCGAAAATTCGGCGAGCAGGGCATCGAGCATGGACTCACGGCGTTCACGGACCGGCTCGGCGACCTCGAGCACGGCGCGGATATTATTTTCCACCGTCAGCCCCCGGAAAATTGAGGCTTCCTGTGGCAAGTAACCGATCCCCAAACGGGCGCGGCGATACATGGGAAGGTCGGTGATATCCTGACCATCAAGAACAACGGACCCGTAATCAAGGGGGATCAGGCCAGTAATCATATAGAAACACGTGGTTTTTCCGGCCCCGTTGGGACCAAGCAGGCCGACAACTTCACCGCGCTGAATAGACATGCTGGCGCCACGCACGACCGGGCGTTTCTTGAAGCGCTTGCCCATGTTCGTCGCATGCAGGCCGCGGTCCTTGTTTTCACTGATCAGGCGCGGCGCCTCTTCGGGCGTCGAAGGCGTCAAGCCGTGAATATCGATCGTGTCATCTACCATGGTTTTGCTAACGGAGCCTTTGAAATTCAATCATTTAACTTAGAACGACGTTGGTAAAAAAAGAGTTTAATTCCCTTGCGTTTTTTTGCCACCAAGGTTGAACACCCCGCCGACCTGGCCGCCACCCTGCCCTGCACAACTGAACATTTTTGAAATACCGCTGTTCATGTTGACCTCGGCCTTGCAGCCTTTTAGCTGGTTGGCATCGCGGACGATCATAACGGAACCGGTCAGCGTCGCGATACCGCTTTTCACAATATAGACGCCGCGTTCGGATGTCGCTTTTTCAGATTTGGTCACGACCTGCACATTATCGAACGCTTCGACCCTGCGAATAGAGCTTTTTCCGCTGCCGTCCTTTTTCATGTAGGCGACGATAACATCGGCTTTAAGATTTTTTCCATCGCTGAATACCTGCGCGTTTCCGCGTGCGACGGCCATCTGTTTACGTTCCCAGTATTCAAGCTGTTCATTGGCGATGACTTCGTCTGTCGGAGTCACCAAACTGACCTTCCTTCCGGTCAGAACCAGAATGCCGTTATCAACGTCATAGACACCTTTGTCGCCGGAAGCCGTTTCGCCGGGCGTTACGATACGGACGTTGTTAATAGCATCGAGACGCCATATTTCCGTGCCCCCATCTGGTAATTTGCGATAGAAAGCATGCAGTTCATCACCGTAAACTGTGACCTCGCCGCGCACGGCGCGCGCATGACCACGGGCGACAAAGGTCAACGCGTCCTGTTGCCACTCGATACCATCGTCAGCGTAAACTTCGATCGGCGCATCGGAATCACCGCTACCGAAATTGAGCCCCTGCGCCGATGCCGGGGTGACCAGCAACACAACGACGAAGCTTAGAGCAAAACGGGAGAGCCACTTGATCATTGCTGTTGCTCCCCGGCACCAGGATAAATCGTCAACTTTGATTTACCGGTGAAATAGATTGTCTTGCCCTTATCAACAAGACGAAATCCTTCGGCCTGCAATTTGCCGAACGGGCCTTGGCCTTCGATGGGGACTGAGCCACTGGCGGTGCCGCTGGTCAGTTCGATGTCAGCGCTTTCGGTGCGAAATTCGTACCCGGAATCATGAAACAGGTTGACCTGTTCGTTCAGGGTCAGGGTTTCGCTTTGGCGCACATAAATACCGTTCTTTGCCGTCACCACCAGCCACGAGCCGTCATCAAGGGAAATATCAGCCTTCGGCATTTCCAATTCGACGCTTTTTTCCGCATTCAGCAAATTTTTGGCGATGTCGGCTGTGATAGAGAATGTTTGCCGTTCCTTGTCGGCGCCAAGAAAGCGCGGGTTAATCATCGCCGGATTTTCCACATTACCGACTTTCAAAGCCGTAAAGCCGATGTTGAAGCGCGTGTCATTCAGTTTCAGGTAGGGCCAGACAACAATCAGGACGATCAGCAGCAAGGCGACCACCGGCAGCAAGACTTTCATCCAGATAACAAACCGCGAATAGCCCTGAACCGGTTGCCCGTGCAATGCGTTCGGACGACCGATTCCATCGGCGGCGACCATCGCCGGTTTGGGGGTTAATTGAGCGCTCATTTTTTGCGTCTCTTGCGTCCCATCAATTGGTTTTGGCTCAGGCAACACCGGCACGCAGACAATCATGAATGTGGACGATACCGACGGGGTGCGCGCCTTCAACGACAAAAAGCGTTGTAATGGCTTTTGAATTCATCGTCCCCAAAGCCTCGCTGGCCAGTGCATCGGCGCTTATAAAGCGGCCACCGGCTGTCATCACCTCGCCGGCTGTCCGGGCCATCAATTCGGGGCCCATGTGGCGCCGCAAATCGCCATCGGTCAAAATCCCTTGCAACGCGCCATCATCGCCAACAACGCCCAGACAGCCAAAACTTTTCGCCGTCATGACGACGATGGCCTCCGACATGGCCATGTCAGCCGCGACCAGGGGAAGTTCATCGCCGCTATGCATGATATCGCCGACTTTAAGCAACTGGTTGCCCAGTTTTCCGCCGGGATGGAAAACATGAAAGTCATCGGGCGAGAAACCCTTACGTTCCAGCATGGCGACGGCAAGAGCATCGCCCAGAGCCAACATCGCCGTTGTCGATGTTGTCGGCGCCAATCCCATGGGACAGGCTTCGTCAGTATCGGGCAGCATCAGGGCGACGGTCGCCGCCTTGGCCAGGGTGCTCTGCTGCTTGCCGGTAATGCCGATCAGGGGAATTTCAAAACGCTTGGCGTAGGCTACCAGATCGGCCAGTTCTGCCGTTTCGCCAGAATTCGACAAGGCGATGATAACGTCCTGTTCGGTAATCATTCCGAGGTCACCATGGCTCGCTTCACCGGGATGAACAAAAAACGTCGGCGTCCCTGTCGAAGCCATGGTGGCAACGATTTTACGAGCGATATGGCCACTTTTTCCCATTCCCGAAACAACGCAGCGACCGCTCATGGCCGAGAGTAAATCAAGGGCCTGAATAAAGGACTGGTCGAGATTTTCAGAGAGCGTCTGCAATCCTTCTATTTCCAGCAGCAGGACACGTTTGGCAGAATCGAGCAGGTCTTTTTCCGGTTTGCTTTTTGTCGCGGTCATTTAATTATTATCGTTATCCTGGACTGTACGGATGATCCGCACGTTCTATCGGCGCACTATGGGTGAAGTGGTGCAATTATGGGGCCAACACGTTGATTGGTCAATAAAACCGGGGTCAGGGATGAAGTCCGACAGAAAGTCAGTGATGAAAGATATCGACGTCGATCCATCCCTTGAGGTCAAGGGTGGCACGGGTCGGTAAAAACCTGAAACAAGCCTCAAGAAGCTGGTCGCGGCCTTCACGCACCAGCATCGCATCAAGGACGTCGCGCAGACGATGCAAATAAAGGACGTCAGAAGCCGCGTACAATATCTGATCTTTGCTTAAAGTAGCCGCCCCCCAGTCCGATGACTGCTGGGCTTTCGAGATTTCAATCCCCAGAATTTCCCGACAAAGGTCTTTAAGGCCATGGCCGTCCGTATAGGTACGAGCCAGTTGAGAGGCAATTTTGGTGCAGTAGATCGGATCGCACTCAACCCCCAGATAACCGCTAATCACGGCAATATCAAAGCGCGCATAATGAAAAATCTTGGTCACCGCGCTATCACTCATCAGGGCTTTTAAATTGGGCGCGGCATAATCGTCACCGGCATCAAACTTGACCAGATGGGCGGTTCCATCACCGGCTGAAAGCTGGACAACACAAAGACGATCGCGGTGATTGTTCAGGCCCATTGCCTCGGTATCGACAGCAACAGCGTCGCCAAAATCAAGGCCGGCAGGGATATCACCCTGATGAACTTCTATCTTTGCGTCTTTGGCACTGCTTACATTCACCGGGTTTCTCCTCGGCATTCGCCTTCGAGAAAAAGAAAATGGTGCCCAGGAGAAGACTCGAACTTCCACGACCTTGCGATCACTGACACCTGAAGCCAGCGCGTCTACCAATTCCGCCACCTGGGCACGGGGCTTGTCAATTCAAGCGGCCTTTAAGCCACTTTCGCACTGTCTTTACCCGCCCCGGCGCGACAGGTCAACAGGATGTCGCCGAATGTCGATAAGATTGATTTAATCCGCTGAAACATATGATATGTTGAGACCTTGAATTAAAGTGGGAAAAGTGGAGCAATAGCGATGGCGCGTCGTGTCGTAACAGTCTTTGGCGGTACAGGTTTTATCGGCCGCCACCTTATTCAACGTCTGGCCAAACAAGGCGCTGTCGTTCGTGTCGCCACCCGCGATACCGAAGCCGCCAATTTTTTGAAGCCATTGGGAGAAATTGCCCAGATCGCCCCGGTTCCCGTCAAAATCGATGACGCGGCCTCTATTGCCCGCGCCGTTCACGGTGCCGATCAGGTGATCAATCTGATTGGTATTTTGTCAGAATGGGGCAAGTCGACCTTCGAGAGCATCCACGTTGGCGCCGCAAGCGCTATCGCCCAGGCTGCCGCAAGCGCCGGTGTCCGTCAGTTCGTCCATGTCTCGGCGCTGGGCGCATCGGCAGAGTCTGCATCCTTTTATTCACGCTCCAAAGCAGCCGGGGAAGAGGCCGTAAAAGCCGCCTTTGCCGACGCCGTTATTGTTCGCCCGGCAGCCATCTTCGGGCCGGAAGATCATTTCTTCAACATGTTTGCGGGTCTTGCCCGGATCACGCCTGTGATGCCGGTGTTCGGCTGTCCGTTGATTCCCAAACTGCATCTTTTCGGCATCGACGCGCCGGTCGATATTGATTTTTATGGTCACGGCGGCACCCGCCTGCAGCCGGTCTATGTTGGCGATGTGGCCGATGCCATTGCCGCCATTCTTGATGATAAAGCGATCAAGGGCAGCACCTTTGAGCTGGCCGGGCCGCAGGTTTACAGCTTCAAGGCGATGATGGACATGATCCTGAAAGAAAGCGGTCGTCCGCGTATGCTCATCCCCTATCCCTTTGCACTGGCTTCATTCTGGGCCTGGTTTATTGAGTTTTTGCCCAATCCCATCCTCACCCGTGATCAGGTTACATTGCTGAAGACCGATAATGTGATTTCCGGTGAGCTGCCGGGATTTGCCGACTTAAAGCTAAAACCGGCAAGTGCCGAGGCTATGTTGCCAACCTACCTCAGGCGGTTTCGACCGCCGGCCAAACGCCACCTCAGGGAAGCCTGATCGGCAGGTTCTTACAGGTCCAGCTCGGTTGCAGCGGCGGCGATCAATTCGGCAAATTCACGAAGGAAAACGGATCCACGAACGGTGCGCTGTATCAACACGCTGCGCCGATCCTGCTCGTCAGGCTTACGACGAACCAGTTCAATATCACTTAAACGATCCAGCGCCCGGGTAATGGCCGGTTTGGAAACTTTCAGGGCGTCGGCCAGGCCGCGCACCGTATGGGGCGGCGGTGTCAGATAGACCGTCAGCAGCAAAGCCATCTGGCGAGCCGATAAATCCGGCGCTTCACGACGAACGCTGGTCACCGTTGCCCGGCGCCATAAATCCAGGGCCTGCAATTCTTCCAGTTCAAGCGCCATGATGATTTTGTTTTCCGTTAAATCATTTCGTTATCAAAACTTCTATCCGATTGGGCCCATAATAAGCAACAAAAAACCACCCTCTACTTAGAGAAAAACTCACCGAAATGAACTGATAAACTAGGCGAAACGTTCTTTTAGCAGGGCGAACAGGGCCCTCATCGACATCGCCTCGCCGCCTTCGGGACGGCCCGCGCTGGAGGTTGTGTTCCAGGCCATCAGGTCAATATGGGCCCAGCTTGTGCCTTCATTGACAAACGCCTCGAGAAACAAGGCAGCGGTGATTGCGCCTGCTAAACCACCCTCTGCGGCGTTGTTAAGGTCGGCAACCTTTCCTTCGATCAACTTGGCGTAAGGTTGCCATAAGGGGAGCCGCCAGAGCGGATCGTTTTCTGCCCCGCTATGGCGCGCAAGTTGCCGGGCCAGATCATCATCGTTGGTAAACAAAGCCGGCAATTCGGTGCCCAGTGCAACCCTGGCGGCGCCGGTCAGTGTTGCCATGTCGATCAACAGGTCGGGTGTTTCCTGACACGCCGCACTTAAGGCGTCGGCCAGAACAAGGCGACCCTCGGCATCCGTATTGCCGATTTCGACGCTCATACCATTGCCCATGGTGATCACATCAAGGGGTCGCATGGCATTTCCCGAAACACTGTTTTCGACGGCCGGGATCAGCACCCGTAAGCGCACCGGAAGGACTGCCGCCATGATCATTGAGGCAAGCCCCAGAACATGGGCCGCCCCGCCCATGTCCTTTTTCATCAGTTTCATACCCGCAGCACCCTTTAAGTCGAGGCCGCCGCTATCAAAACAGACGCCCTTGCCGACCAGGGTCACCTTGGGACTTTCAGGATCGCCCCACTGAAGGTCGATCAACCTTGGTGAACGGGTGCTGGCACGCCCAACGGCGTGGACGGCGGGAAAGGCATGGTCGAGCAGATCATCACCAACGATAACCTGAAAGGAGGCGTCATGGGTTTCGGCTAACGCCTGGGCGGCATCGGCCAGTTGCTCAGGGCCCATGTCAGAAGCCGGTGTGTTGACCAGATCACGAACCAGAAACGTCGCCCGGGCCGCGCGGCTCACCGCGTCGCGCTCACAGGTTTTGGGCCAGAGCAAACACGGCATGTCAATCTCGTCGTCTGTTTGCTGACTGGCGTAACGACTAAACCCGTATCCGGCCAGAGCCCAACCAAGGGCGGCCCGGTAAGCTTCGTCGGGGCCTAAGTCATTTTCAAGATGATAATTGCGCGCCGGCAAACCCGCTGACACCCCGGCCCATGTCCAAAGCCCCGAAGGATCATCGTCGCCTAGGCCCGTTAAGACCCTTTCAAGGTTGCCTTGTTCATCAGCGATCAGGCAATGGGTCCCGGCTTTGGCGTTAAAGCCGGTTGCCTCGACCCAGCTTGATATCCTGTCCGGTTGATCAGCAAGCCAAAGGGCCAGAGCCTCTGCCCCGGCAAGCGTTGTCAATGCAATGCTGTCTGCAGCATCTTCAATCAGGTTCAAAGGCACGGGTTCAGATTCCTGCTTTTAGTCGGAATTGGCGGCCTCGATTTTCTTGTCTGTGCTGTATTGGCTTAAAGCATAAACCGACCAGATCGCCGCCGGAATCCAACCGATCAACGTTATTTGCAATATCAGGCAAATGACGCCGGCGATGGGGCGGCCAATCGTGAAAAATTGGAGCCAGGGCAGGAGGACTGCAAGAATAAGGCGCATGTGAAAAACATTCCTTTTGTTTCAACGTTAAGAATAAACAATCTAACCATTCTACGCGTCCCGGCGAACACCTAAATTGGTATTGCACGGACCAACAGCGAGGGTCACTGTAAGTTATCCATTCAAAGGGCCAAACCAATGAGCGACGAGACAAACCTAGAAGGCATTTTTGAGACCGTCAAAATCTATTTCGACGGCATCTATCGAAGCGACGTTGATTTGCTAAGACGAATCTTCCATCCCCTGGCAACCGTCATCGGCTATGGCAGCGACGGGGAGCTGAAAACCATGACGCTGGAGGATTTTCTTGGTTTCGTTCAAACCGTACCATCGCCCGAGACAACCGGTGCGGATTTTGATATGTCGGTGTTATCGGTGGATCGAAGCGGCAAAGCCGCGGCCGTCAAAGTTCATGATTATTATATTGGCCGGGATTTTATTGATTACCTGCACCTGGCGGAAACCGATTCGGGATGGAAAATAACCGCCAAGGCCTTCCATTCGGACGCCAGAGAATAATTTTTCTCCCCTGTGACGGCGATCACAGCATCTGACATTGGAATGTGCTTTTATCATCTTGTCGATGCATTACTTCTCCCCTTGCTCCCGACACTCATTTTGTACCTACCCTGTCAAACTCGCTGGTCCCTTGGAGGACCAGCTTTTTTTTGAGAAAAACAAAGACGAAAAAGCTAGCTTAAAAAGCCGTCGATAAAACTTGAAACGGACTCAGGGTTGGAAAGGTATGCGATGGCCAGAATAACAATAAGCAAGGTGATAGAACCGATAACAATGACGGACGACCTGATACGATCAATGAGGTCCGTAACACGTTCGGGGTGCAGTTTTCCCTTGTCATTGGCTTCCGGTACATCTTCTTCGTGACTTTTCGCGGCGGGTTTATGTTTTTGAGCATGGGATGAACCATGAGAAACAGCGATTCCATCCTGCAAACCACCCGTATAAATGGTTTTGGAACGCTCCTCGCCGGTCTCATCGTCAGCGCTTTCCTGAATGACCTTGACCGCTTGAAGATGCTTTCCGGCTTCGGCGGTTTTGGCTTCCGAAAGGGCCTCTTCCCGGTCATCCGTAACGAACAAGATGGACCAGCGAGCATCCTTGAAACCCATCACTTCATATGAAACGGATGAAACCATAGCCTCACTCTCTTGATTGAACTTGTCATTTAAAAGGATATTCTGCCCGAAAGTATGGAACAATACCATTTCAAAGGCGGCGCAAATTGAAATATCTGGGCTTCATTGCCGATATCAGGGATTGAAAAAAATTTTATTCTTCATATTCCGTTCAGGTTAGTGTTTTAAACGACTAGCATGACAATCAAAAATGCCAATAAAATCCTTATCGTTGATGACGACACCGTCATCATGGATTTCATGACTGAACTTCTGCAAGACGAAATCAGTGTCTCTTACACATCCGAAGGCGCGAAAGCGCTGGAACTTGGAAAGTTGCACAAGCCGGATTTGATCCTGCTTGATGTGATGATGCCGGGAATGGATGGTTTTGAAGTTTGTGCGTTGCTCAAGGCTGATCCCGAAACCCAGCACATTCCGGTTGTCTTCCTGACCGGCAAGGCCGACGAAAAGGATATCGCCAGGGGATTGGAACTGGGGGCCATTGATTATATCACCAAGCCGTTCGATCCCGAACTCATTACCATCAAGATTAACAACATCCTCAAACAAATCACCGCCACCCGTGCTGCAACCAAACCCGCCGGGGGCGGAAATTTCAAGGCCGACAAAGCAGCGGACCGTCGCGCCGATGGGGAACGCAGGCCCGATCGCATTCCAAAAGTCGCACCCGATGGCGCTCAAGAGCGACGCGCCCACGGACCAACGAGGCCGGATCGTTTTCCAAAACCTGACGAAACATCCCCAAGCGGGATGTCGCTAAAGCAATTTCTTCTTATCGCCGTTCTTGTCGCGGTCGCTGGCGGTGGTGGATACGCATGGTACAGCAACACACCTGCCGGTTCTGATAGCGTCTCAAAAACCGGGCCCGCAACACCTGCCCCGACAAACAAACAACCGATGACGCAGAAAGGTTTAACCGAAGACGATATGCAGGCTGTCATTGCCGAAGCCTACGATCAATCAGGAAACTCCTCACAAACGACGTCCTCTGCATCGACGCGGGCGTGTGGTGAACTGCCGAAAGTGCCGTGGTGGGGCAATGTCTCCCACGAAAGCATTATCAGTTACGTCAACAACAAGAACAGCGGCGACTGGGATGCCTACGTTGCCAAGTGGGAGCGTCAGCTGGAAAAACTGGGCAGTATTCAATCCAGGGGCGGAACGGTTATCGCACCAAAACTGGGCACCCGCCTGACCGGCACGGTGCTGGCCGAATATGTAGACCAGGTCGAAACCCGCTTAAAGGTAACCCGCTGCCTGGCCAAAGTTTCCAGTCCGCAATAGCTTTGATGGCGTTGAAATAAACTGACGATCAAGGGACACTGGCCGTGTGGTCAGATAAATGCGAATTGGTCTGTGTATATCAGAAGCATTTGCCGGGTACGAACAGCCACAGTCGATGTGATCGCCCTCTTTTAGTTAGCCATAACAACCTGATTGACGCGCCAGCCGCTTGGTCAGTGCCAGCACGACGTCTACAGCCGGGGTAGGGGTTTCGGTCAAGCAGCCCAACTCCTGAACGGCGCCGATCAGGGCATCAATCTCCATGGGCCGTCCGCGTTCCAGGTCCTGCAACATTGATGTTTTATGGGCGCCTACGTCTCCGGCTCCCTTGATGCGTTTATCAACATCAACCGGAAATTTGACACCCAGTTTGCCGGCAATGGTTTCAGCCTCGATCATCATGGTACGGGCGACGGCGCGGCTGTCAGGGTCGCTGACGATATCTTCCAGGGTTGACCCGGTTAAGGCGCTGATCGGGTTGAACGATAGGTTACCCCACAGTTTTACCCAGATTTCATTACGAATATTGTTTTTTACCGGCGCTCGTAATCCGGCGTCAATCATGGCCTTGCTTAAAGCCTGGGCGCGATCTGACTTTGATCCGTCCGGCTCGCCCAGGGTAAATCTGTTGCCTTCAATATGCTCGATGACGCCGGGTTCAACCACTTCACATGCCGGATAAACGACACAGCCAATGGCGCGTTTGGGGGTAATGGCGTTCCACAGAACACCGCCGGGGTCGACGCTTTCAATACGGCGGTCCTGCCACGGGCCGTCAAGTCCGTGAAAATACCAGAACGGGATGCCGTTCATGCCGGTGACGACGGCGGTCTCATCGCCCAGCAAGGGGGCCAGATTGCCCGCGATGGGCGGAACCGAATGGGCTTTCAGGGTCAGGATGATATAGTCCTGGGGGCCCAGGTCGGCAGGATCATCACTGGCTGTTACGGTGGCGGTTTTCTCTTCACCGGCGATGCGCAAGCGCAGACCGTTTGCGCGAATGGCCTCAAGGTGCGCTCCGCGCGCGACAATGGAAACATCATAACCGGCGCGTTTTAGTTCAACGGCCATATAGCCGCCGATGGCGCCCGCTCCGAAAATGCAGATTTTCAAGATGTCAGCCCCAGTTTTTCGGCAAGACCGATTCGCTGTACCTTACCCGTCGCACCTTTCGGGATTTCCTCAAGGATGACAACTTTACGCGGCACCTTGAAGTCGGCAAGGCGGCTGCTGGCGTAGTCGCGAATAGAGCGCTCGTCCGCTTCGCTGCCTTCATTCAAGACCACGGCGGCGGCGACTTCTTCACCCAGTTTGTCATGGGGCATGGCGAAGGTGACGATCTGGGCAATATCGGGATGGTCGAGCAGAACTTCATCGACCTCACGTGGCGAGATTTTCTCGCCGCCGCGATTGATAATTTCTTTCAGGCGTCCGGTAATGGTCAGGTAGCCCTGCGCGTCAAGATTTCCCTGATCGCCGGTGCGAAACCAACCGCCCGTAAAGCCTGTGGCGTTGGCCTCATCATTGTTCTGATAACCGGTGGTGACATTGTCACCCCTGATGACGATCTCACCTGTGTCACCCTGGGCAAGGATATTGCCATCATCATCCATGATGCCAACCTCGGGCCCGGCGGCTATGCCGACAGTGCCGGGCTTGCGGTCCATCGGTTCAAGCGGGTTAGAGGCCATTTGATGGGCTGCCTCGGTCATCCCGTAAGCTTCAATGACCCGACAGCCGAATGTCTCCTCCAGTTGCAGCAAGACCTGCGGCGGCAGGGCGGCCGATGAAGAGCGGACAAAACGCAGTTCGGCCCGTTCAAGACTTTCGACGTTGCGCGGGGCGCGGGCCAGAATCGTCTGATGCATGGTCGGAACCGCCGTGTACCAGCTTGGGCAGGCATCATCCATCCAGCCAAAAAACTTAAGCGCGTTGAAGCCCGGTGTGCAGAAGATGGAAGCCCCGGCGGCCAGGGACGACAGCACGGCGGCGATCAGGCCGTGGATATGAAACAGCGGCATCACGTTAAGGCAGCGGTCGGTTTCGCTTAAAGCCAGTGTCTTGCCAATGTTGATGGCCGAGGTGCAGACATTGCGATGGCTTAAGGGAACGATCTTGGGCCTGGATGTGGTGCCAGAGGTATGCAGGACGAGAGCGACATCATCGGCCTGGGCGGAACCGCCGTTGGCTGTCTTCACGGGCACGATGGTTTGGTCTTCAAGTTGCAGGGTAAAGGATCCTGCAGGGGCGGCTTCATCGACAACGAGTTCAATAATCATAACGCCGTGCTTTGCGGCGACGGCGCGGGCAGGCGAATCCATGCCCTGCCCGATGACAAGGGCGCGGGCGTTCAGGTCGGATAGATAAAAATCCAATTCATCTTCCCTGTAGGCCGGGTTTAAGGGGGCGGAGGTCGCCGCCGATGCAATGGCGACAAAGGCCGTCGCCATTTCCGGGCCGTTGGGCAGAATAATGGCAACCGGGTCGTTGCGGCCAATGCCGAGGTCGTTCAATTTTAAAATGGTGTCGGCAACCAGCTGGTTCAGCGCGCCATAGGTTAAGGGGTCTCTGTCAGGGGCGTTAAGGGCGGCGGCGCTCTGCTCAAAGGGTGCGATAAGGTGTTCGATGGTCGTGTCGGTCATGTGGCTTCTTTCATTCTTGTTCTTTGCACCCGGCTTATCCGGTTTCGGTGGCGTCATCAATAGCGACAACTTCGTCTGCTTCATAGTTTGAACCAAGCAGGGCCTTGTGGACTGATTTAAGATGATTGCGCATGGCGGTTTCAGCCTGTTCCATATCACGGGCGATGATGGCGTCAATAATGGCCAGATGCTGTTTCCCGGAGCGTTGGCGATGGGCATCGGTCAAGCGTGATTTGCGCAGACGTCCCCATTCGGTGGCCTCGCGGACCGTATTGAGGGCATTGAACAAAGTCAGCAAAAGCGTGTTGTGAGAGCCTTCGGCAACGGCCTGATGGAAAGCGCCGTCCCAACGCTCATACGTATGCCAGTCAACAGCGGCGTCTTTTCGCTTTGAACATAAACGCATGCGCTCGATATCTGCGGCGGTCGATTGAATAGCCGCTATCCGCACGATGCCCGGCTCCAAAAGCAGTCGCGCCTGCATAACCTCTGCAGGATTGGTGTGGGTGCTCAGGGCCGTAATCTCATCCATCCTGTCAAGCGGGCGGGTGCCAATGAAGGTGCCACGGCCAACATGACGCCAGATCTTGCCTTCAGCTTCGAGCAGACTGAGCGCCTTGCGCAATTCTCCACGGCTCATATTAAGCTCTTCGCAAAGACGGCGTTCAGGCGGCAGCTTGCTTTGCGGAGGCAATGCCCGATCTTCGATATATGATGCCAAACGGGCGGCAGCATGACGTTGCGGATTCATTTCAGACAAGCCTCCCAAACCAATTTTTAACCAATATATACATTGGCTAAGTTTTGTGCAACAAACTTATCGTTATATTTCAATAAGTTAATTAATAACAGCCGAGCTAATTGACACCATTATTATAATGGTTGATAATTATGTGTCCATTCAGAAATATAACAAATGTGGAAGTTGGTTATGTTTGTGGGCTTTCAACAGGATATTTTCCAGCTTCCGTCGGGGTAACTTCTCGAAATAACATCGCTTTATACATGCGTAAAAATACGCTTGCTGCACAAGGGAGAGAATCATGAAAACTTTATTTAAAAAACTGACACTGGTCGTCGCGTCGTTACTGTTAACGACAATGTTTATGACGAACAGTTCTTACGCCGCGAAAATTCGCATTGCCTTAGCCGAAACACCGTCAGACGAATTGGCGGCATTCTTTATCGCGCTGGACCGGGCGAAAGCCAACGGTCTTGATTATGAATGGACGGCGTTTGCCGATGAAGAGCTGGCCATTCAGGCAATCTTGAGCGGTCAGATGGATATTGGTTTCGGCACGCCTTATTCGGCGATGCAGAGATCCAAGGCCCCGGTACGGATCATTTTTCAGTTGTCCAAATTGAAATTCTTCCCCGTATCTTCACCAAAATACAGCAAGCTTGAAGACCTTAACGGCGAGCCGATCTTGCTGCACTCGCGCGGTGGCGGAACCGATTCCATCGCCAACGTCATCGAAGACAAGCTGGGCATTAAATTCGGTAAACGCTCGTATGTTCCGGGTAGTTCCAACAGGATTGTCGCCCTGGTCTCTGGTCAGGCGGACGCCACCATTGTTGACATGTCCAACAAGAACAAACTGGTCCGGAAGCATGGCACTAAATACAACGTGCTCCCCATGTTTGAAGTTGACGCCAGCGATGAAGCCCTTTTCGCCAACCTGAACTGGATCAAATCCAACGCCAAGGACGTCGATATTTTCGTCAAGGCGCTGCTCAGCGTCTACAGGGACTTCCATAAAGACCCGACGATGGTCAGAAAAGAAACCGACCCGGACGGACCGATCGGCCAGTTGCCGAAAGAAGTTCTTGCCGAACTGGACGGCTTCTACACCGATGCCGTGGCAGGTGGTCTGTTTGATCAGAACGGTGGCGGTGAAAAAGCCGCAAAGGCCGATCTGGAGTGGTACCACAAAGCCGGTCACCTGACTGGAAAGCTGTCGGATCTTAAGATCGATGATTTCTGGTACATGAAACCGCTTAAAGACGCCATGAACTAAGAGCCTTAAAGAGGACCGGGCGTCGGCTTGGCCGGTGCCCGGTCCTCTCATTTTTTTTCTGTACATTTTTTATAAGTAGCTTTCATGCGACACCGGGCTTTATCGCTAAAAATTCTGTCGTCCGTCTTGATCTTCGGGGCATGGGAAGTGGCCGGACGGGCAGGGGTGAGCTTTGCCTTCCCGACTTTTCTGGAATCCATGGCCGCGCTGTGGTCTCTGACGATTGAAGGGACCATATTCACAGCCTACGCTGAAACCTTGAAACCCCTTATTGTCGGTGTCTTGATCTCGGCGTTTCTGGGTATTGGCTTAGGGATCTGGATTGGCTTGAGCAGCAAGTTTGACTGGCTGGTCTCGCCCATATTTATTGTCATGCAATCAGCTCCATTGGCCGCCCTTATCCCGCTTTTGATTATGGTTTACGGTATTGGCTTGACCTCAAAAGTGTTCGTGGTTTGCATTATGGCCATGCCGGTAATCGTGTTGAATACCAGCGGCGCGGTACGCAACACCTCTGTTTCGATCATAGAGATGGGGCAATCCTTTCTTGGATCCAGGCGAGACATCATCTTTAAAATTATTATGCCTTCCGCCTCGCCAATCATTTTTGTGGGCCTGCGCCTAGGTATTTCGGCAGGCTTCATTGGCGCTATTCTTTCAGAGTTGAAAATCACACCAACGGGGGTTGGCGATATAATTTCCTACAGCCGCTCCATTGCCGATTACCCCAGCATGTACGCCGCTATTTTTTCCATCATTCTGTTGGCGGTTCTTTTTCTGAACGTTCTTGAGCGTATCGAAGTCATGGTGTTCAAGGGCATTAACAAGGGTTTGGTCTCTGACTGACCTTGAGATGAGAAGTACGAATTTATGAATGCTATATCGACATCAACCAACGCCGTAGAGGTTCGCAATGTCTTCAAGAACTACGGAGAAGTCGAGGCCTTGCAGGATTTATCCCTGGAATTTCCCCTGGGACAACTGACATCTTTGCTGGGGCCTTCGGGATGTGGAAAGACCACGCTACTGAAGATCATTGCAGGGCTGCTTCCCGCAGACAGTGGCGAAATTCTGGTGGGTGGCGAGACGGTCACAGGCCCCGGACCGGACCGGGCATTTGTTTTTCAGGATTTCGCCCTTCTGCCCTGGGCCAGCGTTATCAGAAATGTCGCCTTTGGCCTGGAACTGCGTAATGTGGCGAAATCCGAAAGGGAAGCTATTGCCGAAAAATATATTGCCGATGTTGGGTTAAGCGGCTTTGAGCAGAAATTCCCTCACCAGCTATCGGGCGGTATGCGCCAGCGGGTGGGCTTGGCAAGGGCGCTCAGCGTTGATGCCCAGGTATTGTTGATGGATGAACCGTTCTCCGCCGTTGATGAACAAACGCGCAGAAAATTCCAGGAAGACTTGCTGGATTTGGTGAAACACGAAAACAAGACATTCCTTTTCGTCACTCACTCAATTGAAGAGGCCGTTTATGTATCGGACCAAATCGCCCTGTTGTTGCCCCGCCCCAGCCGGGTTTCGGAAATCATTCGCCCGGGCGGGTTCCGGGACAAAGACATCAACAGCATCAGGCGGGATTCTGAATACCTTGATATCGTTGACAAAATTTGGGATTCACTACGCACTTACGTAGAGTAAATATTACTTATGAAAGCATTCGGCTATCAGTTACCGGCGATGTCTTCCCTTCTGATTTGGGGGTTGCTGTGGGAAATAGTGGGTCAGTTGGAAATGACTTTCTTTCTGCCTGCCCTGTCGGAAATTTTTACGACATTAACTGAAATCATCACCACAAAACCGTTCATTAAGGCGTTGAAAGAAACCGGGCAGGCGTTTTTCCTGGGCACTTTTTACGCCATTACAATTGGCATCCCTGTCGGTATCCTGATGGGCAAAAACCGGCTGATCGATGAGTTGTTGCTGCCTTGGGTCAATGTGTTCCTCAGCGCGCCACTAACGGCGCTGGTTCCGGTTTTGATGGTTTTGTTCGGGTTCGGATTGAAATCTATTGTCATCACGACGACACTATTCGCCATCTGGATTATCATTTTGAACGCCCGGGCTGGCGTCAAACAGATTAATCCGGCGCTGGTGGAAATGGCCCAGTCCTTTGGCGCTACACCCATGGATGCTTTTGTGAAAATTTATTTCTGGGCCGCCCTGCCGGAAATTTTAAGTGGCGTTCGTATTGGTTTTATTCGTGCCGTCAAGGGCGTCATCATTGGCCAGCTTCTGATATCCATCGTTGGTTTTGGCGCCTTATTCGAGCTGTATTCGTCACAATTTCTTATGTCCCATTTTTGGGCCGTCTTACTGGTGTTGTTCGCCATGGCGTTCACCATTTCAGAATTCCTCGCTTTACTGGAACGCAAAGTCGGCTACTACGCATCGAAAAGATAATTTCAGAATTCTCAAGCTTATCAGGAGATCATCCATGAGTTTCGTCATTCCCGAACATCCCGTCGCTTCCGTCGATATAAGCGGAACTGAGGACCGCTTTCCGGTTCGCCGCATCTATTGTATCGGGCGCAACTACCTGGCCCACAGAGTTGAAATGGGAAATGATGATCGCAAACCGCCGTTCTTTTTTCAAAAACCGGCTGATGCGCTGGTGGCAAACGGTGGTGAATTCCCCTATCCACCCCAGTCAGATAATGTGCATCACGAAATTGAACTTGTTGTCGCCATCGGCAAAGGCGGCAAGGACATCGCCGTGGAAGACGCCCTTGATCACGTATATGGCTATGCCCTGGGTATCGACATGACCCGGCGCGATCAGCAAAGCAAAGCAAAGGCCGACGGCAAGCCCTGGGAAGCCGCCAAGGGATTTGACCATTCAGCGCCCATCGCGACAATCAGGCCGGTCAGCGAAATAGGTCACCCGGATGCGGGCCGGATCTGGCTTTCCGTCAACGGCGAAAGCCGCCAGGACAGCGACCTGAACCTGCAGATATGGAACGTCCAGGAAGGCATATCGCATCTCTCGAAGCTTTTTGAAGTGATGCCAGGGGATCTGATTTATACCGGCACCCCCGATGGTGTCGGCCCTGTCACGACCGGCGATGTGATGACCGGCGGCATCGACGGTATAGGCGAGATTGAAATCACCGTCGTTTGACCGGAAATTTCCGAAAAGGAACCCCAGGCAAACCGGGCCTCCCACATAGTTGATTTGATGGTTCGGTTAACAATTGTTATTGGAACGTCTGCTTATAGGGGGAAAGCGGACGTTGTTTCGAGCAGGTGTTTAGGACTGCTCCTGACCCCACTCAGGCATTCGGGAGCCACCATATTTTCCGGCAGCGGGTTTCCCATGCCTTTCAGTAGCCTTCAGCGTTTCACAAGAACCGAACATTTGGCATGGCGAACGATGCGTGACGCTGTAGAGCCGAGCAGATAGTTGTATAAACCAGGCCGATGCGAAGCGATGATTATCAGGTCAGCTCCAATTTCTTCTGCCTTGGCAAGGATAGACGGCGCAATGCTTCCCGAAACCACAGCAACATCCGCCGTCATCCCGGCTGTTTCTGCCATGTCTTCCAGGGTAATGCGAGCATTCTGCACTGTCTTGTCAAGAATTCCGCTGGGAAGTCCCGCCGTTATAAATGATGGTACTTCTCCTATTACGTTAATCAGCGTGATCCGTGCCTCCTTATCACCTTGAGTTTTAGCAACTTCCATAATCGCCTTGCCGTTTTCGATATATGAAAGATCAATCGGAACCAAAATGGTCTGGAACATGATTATCTCCTCTCTATCGATGTCACTTGACGGTGATGCAGGTGCATTCCGCCAACTGCGAGACCTTGTGTGATACGCTGCCCATCAGCAACCCCTTGAGGTCGCTTAAACCCCGGCTGCCAAGGATTATAAGGTCGGCGTTCTTGTCTTTGGCGGTTGCCAGGATGTTGGTTGCCGGATCGCCTTCCTCGAACAACGTCTCAAGGTTTTCTATACCTCTCGACTTAGCCCTGGCACGGGCTTCACTCATCAGCCTTTCGCAAACGGCCTGGCGCATCTTGCTCTCCGCATTACTGTATTGCTTGACGAGCATGCCAGCGACGACACGTGGATCGCCCCGGACATCCATCAACGATGAAGCATCAAGCTTGCTGAATTCTTCGACATGATATTCGGTGACGGCAAAATGGCGTTCCTCGTCATTAAGCGGTTGCTCGCTTAGGACGTTTAGGGCAATTAGCCGAGCACTATATTTTTCTGCCAGATCGGCGGCAAAATCGAGGGCTTTATAGGCGTGATCGGAGCCGTCGAGGGCGACAACGATGGTTTTGACTTGCATTTGTGATGGCATGACGATCTCCTTCCATAAATTCTTCGCAGCATTATCCTTGATCAGAATTTCTCAAAATCCCTTCAGGGAACGATCCGCCAGGTTCCATCCGCTTCGCGGCAAGCCCGTCCGCTGGCCGGTTCGGTCTTGCCATCAACGGTGATGGTCGATTCAAAGTCGCGACAGTCCTTGCCGTTGCTCTTATCGACGCTTGTCGGCGTGTAGGAACCGGAAATACCTGAGTCCGGATTGTTCCAGAAGGCAGTTTGACCCGAAGGATTGTATTCGAGAGCATTCTTTGCGGTTTTCTCGGCCTTGGTCTTGTCGGCCTGATCCAGGTTTTTTCCCGCCTCGCCGCCAAGCCATCCCCCGGCAATTGCACCGACCGCGGCACCAACCCACTGCCCCTTGCCGCTACCTACCTGAGAACCCAGCAGGGCACCGACCGCGGCCCCGACGATGGTTCCGGCAGTCTGTTTCTCCTGACCTTCAACGCAGGCGGCGAGCAGAAAAATGGTGAGAATGCTTAAAATGCCAAGTTTTTTTAACATTGTCATAGCCCCCTTTCCTGGCTGTTCTTGATCAACAGGAAGGTCGCAGACAGGTCTTGAAATTGCCCATCATTATACACCAAATACGGACATTCAGGTAGGGTTGGTTACCCTTACCAATCGCAGGACAGATTGTTCTTCGATAGCCCAACTTCCAGGTATTCGGCGAGCAAAGGCATCCCTAGCAAGTATTCGGCCGTGGATATCGACTCGTACTCGTCGTGAGCGCGTCTCGCTTCAGCAACCGCGTCATCCCACTCCGCCATCGAGAAATCATCCCGCCCGACCCAAGCAAGGGCAACCAGGTCGATTTGCTCATCCTCGTTGAGGGCGTCCATAAATTGCGTAATTTCTTCATACGTGGCATCATCTGAATAATCCTCAAGGACTTCACGCATATCTTCATCAACGGGATTGGAGCCGTAATCCGGTTCCACCACATCCACTTTGGCAGCCAAAGCCTTGGCCTTGACGACGATTTCACAAATTTTATCAAGTGCAATCCGGAGCATGACAGTCCCTCCATTCCAGGCACGTAACTTCAGGACCTGCGAGGAAGCGTCAAATCAGTGAGACGCCTTTTCCTCGGCCGCAAATTCCTTATCCAGTCCGGCTTCAAGGTCTTTGAGGTCCTGGGGTACGGGCAGGTTTTCGGCGCGCATGGTGGCAATCAGTTGCCTGAGACGCATATGAATCTCGTGGGCGTCGCCTTGGTCACCCTGCACTTCCGTCATTAACCGCGACAGTTCGGCGTTATAGTCAATTTTATCTACGATGACCGCCTCCTGTGTTTATTTGAGCCTTGCAGCATTATACGACATTTTCCCGGTAACCGCACCGCTTGCATGATCAATAATTGGACAAAACCGACGTGTAAAAATGCCCGAATTGCGTTATACTGTTACTCGTCAACCCGCGCACGAAAGTGGGGACAAACAAGTGGACATCTTTAGGCATATTGGCCGTCTGTTGTGTCGGCTTGGGTTTCATGATTACCAAATCATCGAGACAAAATTCGGCTTCGGCAACGGTGTCAGCGTTGAAAAAGACAGATGCCGTCGCTGCGGGGCGTTGTACACTCATCAGGTCTGAATCCACCGCCCGGGTCAGGCATCAGACATTTTAAAATTTCTGAAATCGCCCCTTTTTTCCTCATGAGTTATCTCCCTGTATTTTGAATTAAATTCAGGTCTAAGATGATTAGGATCAATGTCAAAAATCCTGATTCGCGCTAGACTTCCCGCTTGATTGGAGCCTCCCTGGAGACTCCCTGATAAATTGCTTGGCAAATGCCAATCGGTTGGCCCTGAAAGGTGGCATCTTCTTTGTGCCGCCTGCGCTGCTGTAGATTTATCGAAAGTCGACAACCTCTGCAGCGCCGGACATAAATCAGGTTTTGGGGAGCGTTGCTGGTCGCGAGAAATTACGTCTCTTTAATCTCCAGGACCGCAGGTGCATCATGCCAGATCAGGTTGAAGACTTTTCAAGTCCGTTTCACACTGAGGATCTGCCGAAAGGCTCAAGCATCCTCCACGATCCCGCCTTCAATAAAGGAACAGCCTTCACAATGGCCGAGCGCGACGCCTTGGGCTTGCACGGGCTTTTGCCGCCCCACGTTTCCACCCAGGACGAACAGGTGGAGCGGGTGATGGATAATTTCAATCGCAAGGATTCAGGTCTTGGTAAGTACATCTTTATGATCGCCCTGATGGAGCGAAACCAGCAGCTCTTCTACCGTGTCGTAATGGATTATATCGAGGACATGCTGCCGATTCTCTACACCCCCACCGTCGGCAAGGCATGCCTTGAATACGGCCACATTTTCCGCCGGCCCCGGGGCATGTACCTTAGCGCCGAAGATCAGGGCCGAATGGAGGAAATTCTCGGCAACTGGCATTTCAAAAACCCCCGGATTATCGTTGTCACCGACGGCGAGCGAATTCTTGGACTAGGCGATCTGGGCGCTAACGGCATGGGGATACCGATTGGCAAACTGACCCTGTATTCCGCCTGCGCCGGGGTGCCCCCAAGTTCAACCTTGCCGATAATGCTGGATGTCGGAACCAACAATCAGGCCCTGATTGATGACGACCTATATCTTGGTTTGAAGATGCCGCGCCTGCGGGGCGACAGGTATGATGCAATTGTCGATGAATTTGTCACGGCTGCTGAGAGACGTTTTCCACAAGCGGTCATTCAGTTTGAGGATTTCGGAAAGTCCAACGCCTTTCGCCTGTTGATGAAATACCGGGACCGTGTCTGCACCTTTAATGACGATATTCAGGGTACTGCGGCGGTGACCTTGTCAGGCATCTGGTCGGCCATGTCCCTGAAGGGTGAAGATTTGTCGGAGCAAAAATTTCTGTTCTACGGCGCTGGCAGCGCCGGTGTCGGTATCGCCAACTTGATCGTTTCCGCCCTGGTTCAGGAGGGTATGGAGGAAGATGAGGCGCGCGGCCGAATTTGCCTGCTCGATTCGAAAGGGTTGCTGGTTAAAAACCGAATTGAGGAACTGGACGATTTCAAACGCCCGTACGCCCATGATCTGGAATTCGTCGCTGACCTTCAAACCGCCGTGGAGCGGATCAAACCGACGGTGCTTATCGGTGTTTCCGGTCAGGGGGGCAGCTTCACTTCTGACATTCTGCAGACCATGGCCGATGTCAATTCAGGCGATGCGCATCGTCCGCTTATCATGGCGCTGTCAAATCCCACCACCAAAGCCGAGTGCACAGCCGAGGAAGCCTACAAACACACTCAGGGCCGCGCGATTTTTGCCAGCGGCAGCCCGTTTCCCGACGTCACCATGCACGGTCGGACGTATTGTCCGGGCCAGGGCAACAATGCATACATATTCCCCGGCGTCGGACTGGGGATCATGGCTTCTGGCGCGCGACGCGTAACCGACGAAATGTTCTTCGCCGCCGCAAAGGCTCTGAGCGAAAAAGTGACGGACGAGGATTTGGCTCTGGACAGGATCTACCCGGCGCTGGGTCGCATTCGCGAGGTCTCGGTTGCGATAGCTGTGGCGGTGGCGGATGTCGCCTACAGCCACGACATCACCAGCCAGCAGCACCCGACCGACATGCTGGGGCACATCAGGTCGCACATGTTCAGTACGGAGTACCCAAAATACGTGGCCTCCGCTATATGAAATAGAATCCGGACATTCCGTTCCGGTTTCTATCTGCGGAGAAATAGGGTCTCTTCATGGTCGATGTGGTGAATAGACCGGACTCTGTTTATGCCATAATATTCTAACTGGTTCTTTCCAAGTGAGCTGATCGGCGAATCTTATGTTTGTTATGATGGACGAAGACAAATTCAAGGTAGCCGGTCTTTCCTTGCCATTGGTGGCGCGACTTTTTGCCGATGGAGCCGAGGCAGGAGTCGACCGGTTGCTGCTACTGGCCATGACGCTGCTCATTGCTTACGCCTTAGGCGCCAAATTTGCGCGTGAAGCGGAACGCCCCATCGGACCCGGTATTCTTCCTTTCGTGCTGATGTTTGTGGTTTTTCTTCCAACCCCGGTTTCTCTCGTTAGCGCCGGGGTGGCGATTGGTTTCGGTAGTATCTTCGGACGGGAAGTTTTTGGTGGAAGACCCATTCTGCCACCGGCTCTGATCGCTTTGGCCTTTGCACTATTTTCTTATCCGGATGGTGGTTTCCAGCTTCGCCATTTGTTGGATCAGGCTGAGGACCCGGTTTTTGCTGTCGCCAGCCTGGCCGGTGGAGCCATTTATCTATGGAAGGGTTTTCTGGCATGGCGGGTGGCTGTTGGTGCGCTGCTAGGTTCAGTGCTGGGCAGCCAACTGATGATGGGATTCGTCAGTTGGGAGCAACCCCTACTGGGTTCCTATGTTGCGGGTGTCTTGTTTTTGGCCGCCAGCACCGAAAGTGCGCCGCGCTCTGAAAGTGCTCGCTGGCTGCACGGTTTTTTGGTTGGAATGCTGGTAATGGTTATTCGATCGGTTGATCCCGATCAACCGGATGGAATCGTGTTCGCCGCCTTGCTGGGCTGCTTGTTCGCCCCCTTGCTGGACAGGGCCGTGATGTGGAGACCGCAACGTGGGTAATCCAATTTCCTTGTGGCGATCGTTTCTGGCGCTTCCCAATGATCATCCGGGAAAAATTATCGGTATGGCGTTCATTGTCGCCGCCATAGCCTCCTTTTTCGTATCTCTTACAGCCGTCACCCTGCAACCCCTTCGCGACGCCAACCGCGAAAGGGCCAGTAAAGCCGGCATGCTGGCCATAGTCGAGCAACTGGGGGTCAAATCGCCAGAGGCTCGTTTTGTTGAACTTTCAAGCGGCAAATACGTGAAAAAAGCCTCCAGCATCTGGAGACAAGTCCCCCCCAGCCGCGACCCGGCGCGCATAGGCCAAATGGAAGACGTCGCCACCGTTTACGAAGTTCGCGATGGCGAGAGGCTAACCCTGGTGATTTTGCCGGTCCGGGGAAAGGGCTACAAGTCGACTTTGAAGGGGTTCCTGGCCCTTGAAGGCGACCTTAACACCGTTGCCGCAGTGAAATTCCACGACCATGATGAAACTCCCGGCTTTGGAGCCAATATTGAAAAGGACTCCTGGACTGGCCGGTGGCCGGGTCGGGAAATAGCGGACGCAAGTGGTAAAATCCTTATCGAGGTCGTGAAGGGGCGCGCCAAGGGAATTCATGAAGTCGATGGAATTTCGGGGGCAACACGAACCGGTAGCGGGATCAGCAGGCTCATGCGTTTCTGGCTTGGGCCTGATGCCTACGGCCCCTATCTTGCGCGATTGGGTTCGGGGGAATCGAAATGAGCAAATTACCCCTCCCCCTGACAGAACCAATCATGGCCAGCAATCCGGTAACGCTGCAGGTATTGGGCATCTGTTCCGCCCTCGCCGTGACCACGTCGGTGTCAACTTCCCTGGTTATGAGCGCCGCGTTAATCTTCGTATTGACCCTTTCCAATGTTTCCATCAGCCTGATCCGCAACCACATTCCGCGGCCGGTTCGCCTGATCATCCAGATCACCATCATTGCCTCGCTGGTTATTGTCGTCGATCAACTGTTGCAAGCCTATTGGTACGACATGAGCAAACGCCTTAGCGTTTTTGTCGGCCTGATCGTCACCAACTGTATCGTGCTCGGCCGGGCGGAGGCCTTCGCCATGAAGAATACCCCGCTTCGCAGCTTTCAGGACGGTCTTGGCAACGGACTTGGTTATTCCCTTATTCTGGTTATCGTCGGCACCATCCGTGAACTGCTGGGCGCCGGGACACTGTTTGGCGCCCCTATCCTGATTACCGTTTCGGATGGCGGCTGGTTCACACCGGTCGGCCTGATGTCATTGCCGCCCAGCGCCTTTTTCCTGCTGGGTTTGGTTGTCTGGTGGGCTCGCAACAGACACCCCGAGCAGAATGAGGATGCCCAGGTCCCTGCTGAAGATGGAGGGCAACAATGATCGACCTGCTGTTGCGATCCATTTTTACAGAAAATCTGGCGCTGTCCTATTTCCTCGGGATGTGCACGTTTCTGGCCGTTTCACGCCGTTTCGACGTTGCTTTCGGATTGGGACTGGCCATGATTGCCGTCGAAACCATAACCGTTCCGATCAACAACCTGCTCTACACATGGCTGTTGAAAGATGGTGCGCTGGCCTGGGCCGGAAGGGACGATCTGGATTTGAGCTTCCTGGTTCTGATCGCTGCCATCGGTGTGATCGCGGCAATCGTCCAGATCCTGGAAATGGTGCTGGATCGATATTTCCCCAGACTTTACAACGGGCTCGGCATTTTCCTGCCATTGATTACCGTCAACTGCGCCATCCTGGGAGCCAGTTTATTCATGATCGAACGGCGCATGGACTTCACCGACAGCGTAGTTTACGGCTTTGGGTCGGGCCTTGGCTGGGCGTTGGCCATCTGGGCGCTTGCTACTCTGCGCGAAAAGATCGACGAAACGCATGTCCCCAAAGGACTGCGCGGCTTGGGCATGGCCTTTATTTTGACCGGCCTTATGTCCATGGGATTCGCAGTTTTCACAGGTTTGGAATTCGGGTGAGTAAACGATGACTGAAACCATCTTGGGCTCATTGGTATTTACCGGATTGGTGATGGCATTGACCTTTATCGTGCTGGGGGCGCGACGCCTACTGGTGCTCAAGGGAACCACCCAACTGACCATCAACGGCGATCAAAAAATAGACGCCTCCCTTGGTGAAAAATTGCTCGATGCCCTTACCCGGGGCGGCATCCATCTACCGACAAGTTGCGGTGGTGCTGGAACCTGCGGGCTTTGCCGGATACAGGTATCGGGTGGTGACGATGTTTCGGTGGTCGAACGCGCAGCCTTGTCAAAAATTGATGCAGAAACAGGTTACCGTCTTGCCTGCCAGGTCGTTGTTCGCAATGCGCTGACAATCAAGCTGCCTACCGAATTGCTAACGGCGGAAACCTGGACGTGCAGTGTTCACAAAATCCGTACCGTTTCGCCATTGATCAAGGAGATCATCCTGGATTTGCCGGAGGGTCAGGTTAAAAGCATTCGCGCCGGATCATATGTTCAGATTGTCGCCCCGCAGTTCGAGTTGTCTTTTGCAGATATTGAGGTCGCGCCGGAACATGCAGAAACCTGGGAACGCATGGGCCTTCGTGCGCTGACGGTAAACAATAAGGCCCCAGTCGCACGGGCTTACTCTTTGGCCAATTCATCCAGTGAAACAAGCCACCTGACACTGAATATTCGACTTGCCCTGCCGCCGGCAAATCAACCGGATGTTCCTCCGGGAATCGTTTCTTCCTATTTGTTCGGATTGCGCGCCGGTGACCAGGTCGAGGTTTCGGGACCCTTCGGCAACTTTTTTGCCAGCGATACCACCCGCGAGATGGTGATGATCGGTGGCGGGGTAGGTATGGCCCCCTTGCGGGCCATCGTCGTCGATCAGTTGGAACGCCAGGGCGACGACAGGACGATCAGTTTCTGGTACGGGGCGCGCGGGTTGATCGATCTTTATTATGATGAAGAGATGGAAAATCTGGCACAAAAGTTTGAAAACTTCTCGTGGAATATCGCCCTTTCGGACCCGGCACCTGAAGATGAGTGGAGTGGTGACACCGGATTTATTCACGATGTCGTCTATCGTCGACACCTGGAAAATCATCCGGATCCAACGGCGTGTGAATACTATCTTTGCGGCCCACCCCTGATGATTGAAGCCGTGCGTTCCCTGTTGAATACACTCGGTGTCGCGGAAAGTTCTGTCTTCTACGACGATTTTGGAGGTTGAATGAACATCAAACGACGAGATTTTCTTCAACTTGGCTGCGCTACGGCACTGACCGGTCTGGCGTTCGGCCCGGTTTGGGCACGCTCGCCGGACGTCAAGGTTTTAACAGGTCCTGCCTTCGGTTCATCCTGGCGATTGGTCCTGCCGGATACGATGGAAAACCCGCGTTCGTTGATTGACGGAATTGTTCGCGACATTGATGGCCACATGTCACCTTTCCGCGCTGATTCGGATTTGGGAAAATTTAATGCCGGGCGAACCAACCTCGTCGATGACGAAACGCGCTTTGTCGCTCAGGCGGCCCTCGACCTGGCAAAAATTAGTGGCGGCGCCTTCGATCCAACCAGTGCGCCCATCGGGCGGAAATACGGGTTCGGCCCTGCGGCCATTGCCGCCACGGCACCCGCAGGGATGTATTCCGACGTTCGTGTTGTTGGCGGACGATTGGAAAAATCCATAACTGAATTAACACTGGATCTAAATGGCATCGCCAAGGGTTATGCTTTGGATAAAATCGCAGCGGCACTTGATGGCCTTGATTTTCTTCTTGAACTGGGCGGTGAAGTTGTCGCTCGTGGCCGTCACCCAACTGGGCGGCCTTGGCGCATAGGCATTGAACGCCCGGGAACAAATAAAATCCAGCGCTTGATAAATGCCGGTAACGCGGCCCTTGCCACGTCGGGGGATGCCGCACAAAGTTATGTAGTTGGAGGACGACGTTACGCCCATGTCATTGACCCCCGCACCGCTGGCCCACTGGTCAATGATGTCTCTTCGGTCAGCGTGATGGCGCCGTCCGGTATGCTGGCTGACGGATTGGCAACGGCGGCTATGGTTCTGGGGCCAAACGAGTCCGCTAACCTGTTTAACGCCTATGATGCGCGGGCGTTGTTTTTGCTAAAAAATGGAAATAACTTCGTGGAAGTAACCTTGGGCGATTTTCCGTTGGAGGGTTCCCGATGATTGAGTTTTTGATTGGCTTTGGGGTTTTTGGGTTGGCAGGCCTGGCGCTTTATCTTGGTGCCTTATTCGGGCGCCCGCCGCTAAAGGGGTCATGTGGCGGCAATGCTGTCATCAAGGTCTGCCCGCTTTGCAAACCTGGAGACACACCATGACCCGCACCATTGCAGACATCATGGCCACCGAACTCGTGACCTTTCACCCCAACCAAGATATCCACCAGGCAATCCACACCCTGCTGGAGAAGCGAATTTCAGGGGCGCCGGTCGTTGATGATTCCGGCAAGTTGGTGGGGGTTCTATCACGCAAGGATTGTCTAAGGATCGCCTTCAGTACCTGCTATCACGACGGATGGGGCGGGCTGGTGCAGGATTATATGGTGAACGATGTCAAAACTTTGGATGCCAGTTTAGATATAACCTCCGCCGTGCAATTATTTTTGGATGCCCCCTTCCGCCGGTTCCCAGTCATGCGCCATGGTCAATTGGTCGGGCTGGTCTGTCGGCACGACATCCTCAATGCTTTGAGTAAGAACCTATAGAGTCAGCGTTGAAACAATATCGGGCGAATGAAAATACAAGCAAAAAAAAGTATTTTTGCCGTTTCCGGTCCAAATAACGTTGCTTTTAAGCTGTTAATGAAAAAAGAAAATGGCGGAGGGAGAGTCTGCCGCATCATTGTGTAATGTATTGGTTTAATTGCATTAATCCGCTGGCTACTTCTCAGCCCCACACACAGCCCCACATTAGTAGCGATCTTCTCCAAGCGCTGTGCACCAGTAGCTGCTTGGCTTCATATGCCTCGCCCTAGCTAGCTGTGAGTTCGACTCCCACTATTGGCGCTGCCGGTCCAGTTCCGCCTTTCTTTTCCAAACTTGACAGTGATGTAAGGAAAGGGAGACGGGGGGTACATGGACTGAGAAAACTACCCCTCCCCCTATTATGGTCTGCCTCTTTCATCACAGGGTGATTTTTAGGCCGTGTATAGTTTGGTGGTTGATGCTTGACGGGTTAGTTCTTCAAAGGGCGATAGCACGACGGATGTGGATGCGTAGTGGCAAAACCGGACATTCACTTCTGCTTACCCCCCTAATTGCAGACATTATTGAGTGATGCTGATAGAGTCCGGGTATAGCCAAGAAGAGACATTGGTTTGTCTTTCGACCATGGGGTTGGGTATTCCTATCGCGGTTAATTTAGATGCTGTTTGAAATGAGATATAATATTGAAAATTGAACTTGCCGGGTTTGATCTCGATTTG
This sequence comes from Rhodospirillaceae bacterium, assembly GCA_018662005.1. NCBI lineage: Bacteria > Pseudomonadati > Pseudomonadota > Alphaproteobacteria > Rhodospirillales > Rhodospirillaceae > Rhodospirillaceae bacterium. Next base: position 34,741 of record JABJHA010000006.1, read on the forward strand.
ATTGATCTTATCGAGTCCTGCGGTCATATTTTCGCAGGGTATTATGATCTCCGTGAATTTGGGGCAGGTTACCTAGGCGGAGACAAACAAGCTAACAATTCCGACAACCCTGTAATCCTCGGCTCGATGGTTCCGAAAATCAGGCGAAAACTCTTCCCGATTTACGAGTCAAGATTAACCAACCTTGTATCCCCCCACGCCTACATTTCCAAGGCAGCAAAACTTGGCAACGGCATCACAATTCAACATCATTCTACAGTAATGAACGCCATCCTCGGAGACGGCGTCCAAATAAATATTGGTGCGACCGTACATCACGAGTGCATTATCGGTGATTTTGCGACGCTTGCACCTCAGGCACTTATACTTGGAAGGGTCAAAGTCGAATGTGGGGCATACATCGGAGCCGGGGCGATCATACGAGATGAGTGCACAATAGGAGAGAATGCGTTCGTCGGTATGGGGGCAGTTGTAGTGAAAGATGTTCTGCCCAACACGACAGTCATGGGTGTTCCAGCTTCTTAACTATGTCCCTTGTGGGTCAAAACCGGCTGTCATGGCCACCCTGTTTTCACTTCCGCTTAGCCCCCAAATAACGGACATTGAGGCTTTTCCTCACCTATATGCCAACATCGCCATTGCGCGTCCAGCCTGCCCCTGTGTCCGGCCCGTCAGTCCCTTGAAGGGGGCAACCAAAAACGCCGACCATTCCCTGCATTTGAAAATATTCTAACCCTTTTGAAACCGAGTGCCGTCAGCACGATGCCCAGATCGCCAGCCGATGGCATCGCGTTGTAGGTGCCTGTTAATTGAGCGCGGAGTGCCATGAGCGAGATCGGCTTGTCGCGCATGATCGGAGGCTGGGACAGCAGGTATTCTTGAACTTGCTGCTTGAGGGGGGTGGTTGAAACTATGCGCGGATCGGCAGGGGGACTTTTCGCTTGGGCTTTTTCTTCGCGCAGGCGGTTAGCATCAGCAGTGGCAAGTTTCAGATTTTCTATGTATCCCATTATAAAGCTCCTCTGGTGGCTGGGACTTTCGTCAGTTTTGGCAGTTCTTCACAACATTTGAATTTTTAAAAACCTGTAAGGTTTGTTCTCTTACTTAACAAAAGAGAGAAATCGAACGTCTGTAGATCACTGCCAAAACCGACAAAAGTCCACCCAAGCCGTTATCCCTGTACCTTTGGGTTTATGGTGTAAACTGTCGTTGGGCGGCCAGCGCTCTTCTTGTCTTCTCCAACTATCCAGTTGGCATCGACTAACCACTCCATCGCAGCCCGTACATCATCGTCTTTGGTAAGGTTCTGCCACCCCTTCCGCTTAAAATGCCGGACAGTGAAACCAGACTTAAGTGCACCCTTTGTGATTTTATCTGCCAGTGCTTTGGCAGACAGTGCGGCAGAATTATCGGCGGCTCCATATGCTCGCTTGGCGTGACGAGCAAGATACTGTGCCCATGCAACAGCCTTCTTGGTGGCGTCAAGATTAACTGGGCCATATCCACCATCAACAAGGTGGATGACCAACGCCAGCGCAGCGATCATTGATGGGTACTTGGAAAAATGCGCTTCCAAAGTTGAGTTTAAAGCGCCAGAACGCACTGGTATCTCAAACCATTTACGCGCCTCGTTGTAGTGCGCTTGCGCTTGTGTATCGAACTTCAAGTAGGCCACATCCCCAAATATTTCAGTCTTTGCGTTAACGTCAGCAGGCGTAAGGTCGCGCAACCGGGTGAAGGCGGCCAAAACATCGTCAAATGCTTTTTGGTCGTGGCGGCGGTCAACGTCAACCCAATCAGGAGACACATCAGGCCACACCAGAAGCTGAAACCGTTGCATTAGCCCATCATCACCATTCCCACCACGGGTGGCTTGACGGACATAATTTTGCAGCTTACCCGGCTGCATACCGCCGAGAACACACACAGACAAGCGTGGAATGACAAAACTGCCCCGACCAATGCGATCAACCCGGTAAGGCTGGTTTCCGTTCCAAGCAGTGAGATAAAATGCCCGAGCACCTTCCTGGCTCGTTGCATCCAGTCCCTCTAGCAAGCCGACCAATTCATCCCTAACGACTGCCACACCTCTAGGCGAGCCACGGAGAATTTCACTAAGTTTTTGTACTGTCGTGTCGTTCGTCATTAACCGTTCTGGCTGAGGCTCTTCCGGCGGCAAGGATAGAGAAGGAACAGTCCCGGTTTTAGCGGCTTGGGTTTGAGCCTTCTTTAACAAAGCATCGTGCAGCAACTTGTCGGACTGATGTTTTTGCAGCCGTTGGGTATGCGCATCTGCCAACTTCGTTTCGATCTCTAGCAGAGGGAAAAGCGCCTTATTCATGCATGGACTTTTTTTCGTTCCGGGACGACCAACGATCGCGCCCCACAGCACAGGGGGGACCTTCCAACTCAAGTCTTTCGCCTTTGGGGCGATGGCCCATTGATTGCCCAGCGTAGCGGCTGCACCGACCATAAGTGGGACCGCTATAAATTCCGGTGGGGATTGCATAAGTTCAGAAGCATCTACCACATACGGCTTGAGCACATTGGGTAGAATGTCGACGTCGAACTTGGGGACTACCGATAATGCGGCCTTGATTTCTTTCGGTTCGGGCCAGTCGTCGGGGGAAAGGTTACCTACAGGGGAGCTTGCTTGTTTTTCATAACGGCTGACGATGTCTAGCACCTCATCATCATCGAGAGGCGGGCTACAGCGGGAGCGATTAAAATCGAGAGCCATGTCGGGAATTAGGTCCTCAGGCACTCCACGGCCACGGAGATGGCCAACATGGGCCAAAATGCCACTGTTTCTGTCACCTTCGTCAACACGATCAGGAAGATCGTAACCTCCAATGCCCCCGCCCATGGCAGCGAGCAATTCTGCACTTCTTGCTGACATCTCCCTTGGTGGAGCTGTGCGCAGAAGCCCATCCCCATCGACAGTACTACCACCGAATTGAATAGCCGTTTTACGCCGCTGCGAAATATTCAGAAGAGTATCTACTTCTACCGCTTTACCTTGAAAGCTAAAGGTCTTGGTGCCTACTACCGGCGTATAGATAGGCTGCTCACCCCGATATACCGAGGAGTCGAATTTGACCCAGCCAGGACCGACGCTTAACTCAATTTCCGCTTCAAGCGTTTCAGATACTTTTTCGCACTCGTCCCGTGACATTGGGCGGCTGACAAGCAGGATTACACGAGCGCGGGGTTTTTCTTCGGTGTGGGTCGCCGTCGTATAGCAAAAACCCCTATAACGCTGCATAAACACCCTGACTGCGTCAAAGGTTTCAGGCGAAGAAAAGCCATCAAAATCGAAAGCTAAAAACTGACGCGACAATGCGTAATTCTTCAAACGCCAGGTTGCTTCGCCCGGATATTTCTCAGGGTTTTGATAATGAATACCGCATTGAAGGGGTGAACAGATGAATGACAGGCCCTTCTCCGGCGACAGGTCAGAGATGACCGCCTTTTCAAATTCATCGAAGCTATTGGATGAGCGTTGCTCCGGACAATTGTCGAACCTGCTGACACCGCGGGAAAAACGCATGGGTGCGAGTGTTGGATTACTCATTGTCGCCTCCCATGAAAGGTGTTGAGCGCTGCATCTGAATTGACATTTTGCACATTGCAAGGGAGCACTCTGCATGTGCGGTCATCGCTCCTAAGGGGATGCCAGACATCTTTGAGGCTTCTTTTATCGCCTGCTTTAGAGGCTTTTTACTTCCTTTGCTTTGGGCAGCGATGGCCGCTGCTCCTGAAATGAGTAGTCCCGCCATCATCCCATCTGGGGATTGGAACTTGTCCATATGCGGTGCCATTTTGCTTTCGGCACGTTTCATTAAACGGGTAATCTTTTTTGAACCCGATTGGGGGGTGCTTGAATTGAATACAGACATTACGCGTCCCCTTTCAGGTACAGCCGCACGTCGCCCACATACCAGCGAGTAGCGTTAGGACCTACCTTGTGGGGTTTTGCTAAGCGACCATGATTTACGTCGCGCCAGATGCTGGCCCGACTGCGCCGCGCAAGAAAACTTATCTCTGAGACTTCGGTTAGAGCGCCGTCAGGCAGATCATCGAACCCACAGATGCGGTCTGTGGCTGTTTGTTTTGTGGGGGAATTGGTGATTTCGATCATGAGAACCTCCTAAGTTTCTGGTTACGCTTTGGTCTTGCTTCGGACCTATTTCTCCTTAAAAGAAGAAACGCGTAACCTCATTAGGAGGCGACTAAGTACTTATGTATCACCCCGACCCACCCCGTCAAGAGGCGGCAAGTTCTACAACATGTTGTAGAACTAAGTATTTGTTTTTAAACAAAAGAAAAATTATTTTCTTTTTGCCGACATAGCAACAACGTTAGTTTGCTCAACTTCTAGCCCGCCGACAAACAACGCCCACGCTTCCATCATTCCCCGACGCTGCTCCAGCAGATCGGTTCTATGGTAAGCCGCTTCGGTTTGGTTCCTAACGGTGTGGGCCAAGGCTCTCTCGGCAAGATCACGGCTGTATCCATTTTCTGATGCCCAGTCCCTAAAACTGGACCTAAACCCATGCGCTGTGGCCGTCCGCCCCGGATCACTGCTTTCAACATTCTTGTCCCGAAGAAACTTGGTCAGGATCATGTCACTCGGCACGCCCCCAGTTGGAGAGGGAAACACCAGCGTTGTGTGAGCGGCGGCATCCTTCTGGGCTTTTAGTATTTCAGTAGCCCTACCTGATAATGGCACACGATGCTCTTTATTCGCCTTCATACGCTCCGCTGGCACCGTCCACACACAATCGGTCAGATCGACCTCCGCCCACGTCATAGCTCGGGTCTCGCCTGATCTGGCAGCGGTCAAGATCAAGAACTCCAGCATTTTTTTGCTTACATTCGACGTGCCTATCCGCAGATGATCCTCAATAAACTTCGGGACATCTCCCCAAGCCATCGCTGGTTGATGTTTAACGCGTTCTTGAGCACTCGGCTGTTTGGGCAGCAGCTTACCTACAACGCCTACAGGGTTACCTGCAATTAAGTCCTGAGCGGCACACCAGTCCATGACAGTACTGCACCGTTGCCTAACCCTTGAGGCTGTCTCTGGCTTGTCTAGCCATATAGGCCGCAGTGCATCAGCGAAGTCCCTCGCCTTGAGGCTATCAATTTTGCGGCCACCTATATGGGGAAATACATATGTCTCCAAAGTAGTGATCCACTGCGCAGCGTGTTTTGGGTTTCTCCAGCCAGATTTATTGTCATCGTGGCATTGCCTCGCTGCCTTCTCAAATGTAAGCGCATTTACTTCACGTTTTCGATCAAGCCCTGCTGCCCTCCTCGCATCAATAGGATCAATGCCATTGCGGATCGACTCACGCGCCGAAGCTGCTACCTTACGAGCCTCTAAAATGCTGACTTCAGGGTAAACGCCGAAGCCCATATCACGACGCTTGTTTGTTTCCGGAGAGACAAACCGCATCATCCACTTGCCTTGCCCCTTCTCTTTACCCGGATGGAACCGCAGTCCTGAGACAGTGCCATCTGCTATTGGCTTGTCGTCGGGCTTGATGTTGTCTGCCTGAAGTTTAGATAGATTGGCCATATCAGCCCCACACTCCGCCCCACATTTATTATGAGCTTCAATGATACGCCATGAGACGGCACAATACAAACTTGTTGTTTTACAACATGTTGCAGAACGTATGATTTGATAATTGGCTGATTATAAGGGGGTGGTGGCGGAGGGAGAGGGATTCGAACCCTCGATACGGTTTCCCGCATACACGCTTTCCAAGCGTGCGCCTTCAGCCACTCGGCCACCCCTCCACAGGGTTTTCCTGGACGCGCAAAATAAAAGTCCAAGGCGGCGCAAATTAACCGAGGCACGAGGCCGACGCAACGGCTATTATGCCGCCATGCGCATGTTCTTTTATATCGGCCTGATTTTGCTGGGCCTGGGCTTCTTTGCAGCGGCCACCGAAAATGCCTCGCACGCTTTGCCTGGCATCCCGCGCTCGTTCGTCGTACCCGCCCATGACCTGTGGTACGCGCTTTCGCCTGAAACCTTTCTTGTTGCCGAAATCAGGATCCAGCGACTGTTCGGGGACTGGATATGGGACCTGGTGATCCTGACGATCTTGAAACTTCCGGCCTGGCTTCTTGTTGGTGGTCCGGGTGCCGCCCTGATGTTTTTCAGCCCCAACCGTAGCCCCCATAGCCGCGAGGAAATAGCCCAGGTTAACGAGTCCTACGCCCTGTATGATGAACTGACCAAGCGGGCGATGGAGGAAAATCCACCCGGCGAAGAACACGGCCCCCGCGATATTTTGCCCGAAAACCCCATCGATGATGATGAGATCATCAATGACAACAAGCCCTAATCGTCACCCATGCGAAGGGCGGCGATAAAGGCCGATTGCGGAATTTCCACCTTGCCGAACTGGCGCATCTTCTTTTTGCCCTTCTTCTGCTTCTCCAGCAGTTTTTTCTTGCGCGTAATATCGCCGCCGTAACACTTGGCGGTAACGTCCTTGCGCATACCGCTGATGGTTTCGCGGGCCACAAACTTGCCGCCGATAGCGGCCTGAATGGGAATTTTGAATAACTGGCGCGGGATCAAATCCTTGAGGCGTTCACAAACGCCGCGGCCACGGGTTTCGGACTGGCTGCGGTGACAGACAAAACCCAGTGCATCAACCGGCTCTGCGTTGACCAGAATGGACACCTTGACCAGATCGCCTTCCTGAAATCCGTCCAGTTCATAATCGAAGCTGGCGTAGCCCCGGCTGATGGATTTCAGACGGTCGTAGAAATCGAACACCACCTCGTTTAAAGGCAGCCGGTAAATTACCATGGGGCGATTTCCGGCGTAGGTTAGTTCGATCTGGACGCCGCGACGCTCCGTACACAGTTGCAGGACGGATCCTAAGTATTCATCGGGGACCATAATCGTCGCCCTGATCCAGGGTTCGGAAATTTCGGCGATCTGGGTCGGGTCGGGCATATCGGCCGGGTTGTGCAGTTCCATCTCGGTGCCGTCATTAAGTTTGATTTTATAGGCAACCGACGGGGCCGTGGTGATCAGATCCAGATCGAATTCCCGCTCCAGACGTTCCTGGACAATCTCAAGATGCAACAATCCCAAAAAGCCACACCGGTAACCCAAGCCAAGGGCCATGGAATTTTCCGGCTCGTATTCAAAGCTGGCGTCATTAAGCCGCAACTTGGCGAGACTTTCGCGCAAGTCTTCAAAGTCGTTGGCGTCAGATGGAAACAGCGAACAAAAGACCACCGGCACTGACGGCTTGAACCCGGCAAGCGGCTCTGTGGCCTGGTGTTTATCTTCGGTGATGGTATCGCCGACATCGGTGTCGGCAACCGTCTTGATCGATGCCGTGATGTAACCAACCTCGCCGGGGCCCAGGCTGTCGACCCGCTTGGCCTTCGGCATAAAAACCCCGACCTGTTCAACCTGATGGACGCTACCTGAGGCCATCATCCTGATCTTCATGCCCTTCTTTAGATGCCCGTCATGCACCCGAACAAGAATCATTACCCCCAGATACGAGTCATACCAACTGTCAACCAGCAACGCCTTCAAGGGCGCGGCAGCGTCCCCTGTGGGGGCCGGCAACCGTTCGACCAGGGCTTCGAGAACCTGATCAATGCCCTGACCCGTCTTGGCCGAAATCTCCACCGCGTCCGAAGCATCCAGGCCGATCACATCTTCGATCTGGGCCTTGATGCGTGCGGGTTCAGAGGCCGGCAGGTCAATTTTGTTAAGCACCGTGATAATGTCGTGATCGTTGTCGAGGGCCAGATAGACATTGGCCAGGGTCTGTGCTTCCACCCCTTGTGTCGCGTCAACGATAAGAAGCGAGCCTTCACAGGCGGCCAGCGAACGGCTGACCTCGTAGGCAAAATCAACATGGCCCGGGGTGTCCATCAGGTTCAACTGATAGGTCTCGCCATTGTCCGCTTTATAGTTCAGTCGCACGGTCTGCGCCTTGATGGTAATACCGCGCTCGCGCTCGATATCCATATTATCGAGCACCTGCTCCTTCATCTCGCGATCAGCGAGCCCGCCGCACATCTGGATCATCCGGTCGGCAAGCGTCGACTTACCGTGATCAATGTGGGCAATGATGGAAAAATTGCGGATATGCGACAGGTCGGTTGTACTCATGGGCGGCTTTTATCATTGCCCGCAAGGCTTGGCTATCCCTGTTTACACGGGCAGCGGAAATGCCGTAACGCCGAGCACCATTTTGTGGCCGGCGAGTATCCCGGCGTAGAGCGCGCACGTCAGGACCAGCCGCCACCAGCCGATATCCCCCACCCGCAACTTCGTCCGCCTTGAAAGCATGGCGGCGAGGGGCCAAAACGACGTTTCTTCGCAAAGTTCCAGCCATTTCTGCCCGCCTTCCGCCTGTTTTCGTTGATCAAGATGCCAGCCACCGGCAATGGCCAGAACCAGCAAAGCGCCAAAGAAAATCCACGACGCCGTGTCGGCATTGGCGAGCATGTGCGAGAAGGCGAAAATGCCGACACCCCACATCACCGGGGCGCGGGTGATTTTCAAAATACCGGCAATCCCATCGCCGGGCTTCAAGTCTTCCAGCACAATCGCTGAAGGGTTGGCGATGCTGTAGCCGCCGACAATCAGCAGGGAGGCGAACATCATCAAGCTAAGCGGTAAGTGCTTTAGCGCCATGTGTGGGTCGAACAAAAGGACATGGGGGGCATCGGTATATGCCATCACCATCCACGCCAGCGCTGCTATGGAAATCAGTGAATAAACAAGCCGGTGCGGCCACAGGCCAAGCCTTGCCACCAGTGCGGCACGAATCCCACCATGAGACAGCCCTATGTGGGAGACGACAAAAACCAGCGCCGCCAAGGTTAATTCGATCATGGTTTTTAATCCTCTTTACGGCAGGGGGGCGACGCCAACCAGCCATTCATGGGCAAAAAATATGGCAGCATACAAAACACCGCCACCAATAAATGGCGAAACCGTCAAACCTTTCAAGGTGGCCTTTCCCTGCGTCAGTTCTTGCCATTGTTGCTCCCCCAGCTTGGCGCGGCGTTTCCTGTCCAGGCTCCTTGGCCCCGCAAGGCCGGCCAGCAGAAGCAACGAGAACATCAAAAGCGACGCCAGATCACCGTTGGGCGCCAGATGGGCCAGTGCCCACAAGCCAATGGCCCAGATTACCGGATGGCGCATCATCCCGACGATGCCGGGCCGGTCGGGATCGAACCTGTCAGCCGGCAGCAACGACAGCGACAAGGGGTTGGGGCTTAAAAGACCGACAACCAGCAGATAGCACGACGGCCCCATCAGGATCAACGTCAGCCAGCGGGTCCATTCCTGAAATGCCCAGACCTCTATATATGGGGCGTTCGCATAAGCAAAACCGAGCCACACCAGAACCGCCAGCGAGATCATGGAATACAGGCTCACATACATGGGAAAACCCATGGCCCTGATCAGATAGGCACGCAAGGGGCCCAATGCCGGAATGGCGTGGGAGACGATAAACGCGGCGATGGCGGAAAGCAGGTCGGTCATATAAGGTTTATACCATGGCGCAAAAAAAGAACCCATTGAAGCTCAACAAACTGCAATTGCGAACGCTGCTGCTGTTTCAGGAACTGGCGCGCCATCCGGGTACCTCGACCCGTGACGAAAGCAGCGGCGAGATCATGCTGTCGACCCTGCCCCATGCCCACGGTGACCATGTCCATATTGGCAGCTTTGTTGTTTCGGCTAGCGACGCCAGCGGCTTTTCCAATCAGGCGGTATGGCGGGCGCTGGAACGTAAAGGCCTGGCCCGCTCCAATTTCCCGACAGCCATAACCCTGACCCCGGAAGGCGTTGCATACGAGACGGGCCTTACCGAAAAACTGGCCCAGCAGTCTGATCATTAAAGCATCAAACGGTAAAACCGCTTGTCGACGGCCATCACAGGAAAGCTTTCGGGCAGCTCATCGATGGTGATTTCCTGAAAGCCGTTTTTTTCATAAAACCGGTGCGCGCCGGCCATCACCGGCGTCGTCCCCAGAATGATCCGGGATAGCCCTTCGGCCCGTGCGTGATCCAAAAGGGTTTTCAGCAAGGTTGAGGCAATGCCACGCTCGCCGCCACGGTAGTCAGCCCCTACAAACATCTTGCGAAGCGCCCCCACACCCCCGTCAATATCGATCAGGGCGATGGTGCCGATAGTCCTGTCCCCGTCTTGGGCGACCCAAAAGCCACCAGCGCCCTGCTGATAGAACCCCGGGATATCGTTTAAGTCCGGCTGATCGGCGAAGCCGATGTTGACGCCGAATTCCTGTTGCTGGATGGGCAGAATTAAATCGATGACGCCGGCACCCATTTCAGCGCTGAACGCCTTGATCGAAATGTCCACTAGACGTCCGGAACCTCCAGCCCGTGTTGCAGGCAGGTTGCGGCAAGGGTGTTGCGCAACAGGCAGGCGATGGTCATGGGGCCGACGCCACCCGGAACCGGGGTTATGGCGCCTGCGACCTTGATCACTTCGTCGAAGTCGACATCGCCGACAAGCCGTGTTTTGCCTTCACCGCGCTCCGGTGCGTCAATACGGTTGATACCCACATCGATAACCGCAGCACCGGGCTTGACCCAATCGCCCTTGACCATCTGGGGACGGCCAACCGCAGCGATCAGTATATCAGAGGCGGCACATTCAGCGGCCAGATTTTCGGTCCGTGAATGGGCGATGGTGACGGTGCAATGCTCGCCCAGGAGCAATTGCGCCATCGGTTTACCGACAATGTTCGAGCGCCCCAGCACCAGTGCCTTTTTGCCCTTAAGATCGCCGAGACGGTCTTTGAGCATCATCAGACAACCCCACGGCGTACAGGGAACCATGGCCCGCTTATCGCCGGTTGCCAGGCGTCCAACATTGACCACATGGAAACCGTCCACATCCTTGTCCGGATCAACAGCCGAAAGCACCGCCGCCTCGTCAATATGATCCGGCAGGGGCAATTGCACCAGAATGCCGTGAACTTTCTCATCAGCGTTGAGTTGACCTATCAAATCAAGCAGCGCTTGTTCGCTAAGGCTGTCATCGAACTTGTGCTCATAGGAATTCATCCCGGCCTCAAGCGTCTGCTTGCCCTTGTTGCGCACATACACCTGCGAGGCCGGGTCTTCCCCGACCAACACGACGGCCAGACCAGGGGTCAGGCCATGATCTTCCTTAAGGCGGGTCACGGCTGTGCCGACGCGTTCGCGCAAAGCTTCGGCAAAGGCCTTACCGTCAATAATTGCCGCTTCGTTCATGGCGTTTCATTCCCTAATTTTTGTGAAGCCCAGTCTTGCAATTTTTTCAACACGTGGTCTGTATCTCCGGCGACAAACAATGTTTTGTTTTGGCCTGTTGCGCCGTGGATAATATCGAAACCCGATTTCACCAGCTTCCATTCTTTGGCCAGCATTTTTATCAGCGCCGCATTGGCTTTTCCGTCTTCAGGAACCGTCGTGACGGTGGCTTTCAGGACAACCCCACCATCAGCATCGGCAGTCAGGCCGGTAATGCGATTTGCCGAAGCTTTCGGGTTTAAACGTAAGCGAACCCGGACACCGCCGGGGACCCTTGAAAACGGCGAGCAGGATGACATCAGGCGCCAAATTTTACCATGACATTGATCAAGACATCCTGGAGCAGCATCAGGCCCAGGATGAGGGCGATTGGCGATAAGTCAAAGCCGCCCAAAACCGGCAAAATTCTGCGAATCCGGCCGAGCACCGGTTCGGTAATCCGGTAGATAAATTCGCCAACCATATAGACGAAACGGTTTGATGTATTGACGACCTTGAAAGTGGTCAACCAGTTGAGGATAACGCCAATGACGACGATCCATACATAAAGGTCGATAACGGTCAAAAGGAGCTTCAAAAGAGGGCCTGCGATGACGTCCATGGCGATGATCAAATCCTTGAATTAAATGTGCCCGCATAACCTATCCCCACACTGTTTTTCTGGCAAGAGGCGGACGCGCCGCGGCGTCACTCTTGACAGCAATAGAGCGAGCCCGCATATACTTTCGCAAGGAAACTTTGGGGCCGTAGCTCAGTTGGGAGAGCGCCACGTTCGCAACGTGGAGGTCGGGAGTTCGATTCTCCTCGGCTCCACCAAGTTTCTCAAACCCCTTCTTTCTGTCAGACGGGTGCCGAAAGCTGGGTGAAGCGATTTAACGCCTTGCCCAAATTATCC
>JABJHA010000007.1 GCA_018662005.1 Rhodospirillaceae bacterium
AGCATCGTCTTTGCATACTGCGTATGCTGTTTTTCTCAGTCTTTACAGTTGGATTTGTAGCGTAACAAATCAGCGTCTGCTTTAGGGTGGAATAACGGACAAAATTATAGGTCCGGTTATGACCCTTAGGAGACATTCTGAACGGCCCGCCCTATGGTGGTGTTGGTCAACTCCATCTATCGAAATCGCCTTTGTCTTTCGCTTCCTGTGTCTGCTTATCTCGTTCAGCTTGAGTGTTGTCTCGCACATCTTGATGGAGGCATTCTTGCTTTTTTTTATGTGCGGTATTAGTTTGCCAAATGAGAAACAAGGCAGCGCCAATCCCAATAAGCAGCATAGCTATAATTTTATGCATACGATGGAAACCACCCCCAGGTTTCAAACCACCTAAACAGCGATTCATCGTAAACTTCCGCTTTGGAGGGGTAAAGCGGAAGTAAGATTGGGCTGGTTTACTTCTGATTTTTACCCATTGCCGACATTTATTGGCTGCTTCGGACAATATGACGGATAAGGTTCCGATAAATCAGCTTTAGTCACATCCGATCCTCTCTATCATCCATCTTCTCGCCGAATCTTCGTTGAAGAAGACGTCGACCTGTAGTTTGAAGTCACTCATACCGGCCAAGCATTGGAACATACTGGCCGTCAAATCGTGATATTCGTGGGTCGTGAGGGCAGCGAAAACGGCGCTTTTGACACCCTGTCTTTTGAGGATGTCGATGATTCCCTGGAGACCCTCCAGGCTGATTCGATCTTCGAAATGCCGGATATCGATAATAATAAAGGCTTCGACGTCCTGGAAAATTTCCTCTACCTCTTCGAAAAAGGCGATCCAGCGCTGGTCGTCAACTGCTTCACTGACCGTAACATACAGGCAGGACTTATCTGCCAGTTCCTTCCATTCCCAGCTGAAATGATTTTCTACGGTCATCAACTCGGCCCTCTGATGGCACTTGTCACATCCTGCTAATGATAGAAACTTAACGCGTGACTTCCAACCAAAAACCGATTTCTCTCCGATATACTCGGTGAGTTGATGAATGTCCGCTCCTGGCTAATAACTGAAGTCAAAGCCCATGTGTTTAAACGTCTGCTTTAGGGTCGGATAACGGGCATAATTATAGCGGGTGTTTAGGTCCGGTTTTGACCCAATGCGGACAAATGAAAATGATTTATTGGGAGTTTAATACTGTCAGTCCCGTAGACCGGCCAACTTTAATTCCGATAATAGAGAGTTAAGAAATTCATCGTTTTTGTATGGTTGTCTTTTGGCAAATTCACCCAGGGAAAATGCTGGATCAATCAAATCGATTTCATTGACCAGATTGGACGCCATTTCCAAATTCTCCTTCTTTACGTGGAGGCTTGCCAACAGCACTCTCGACATCAAATCGCTAGAATTGCTAACTGATGCATCTTCTGCCGCAGCAACGGCATCGTCTAGGTTTCCTACACCTCGACAGACGGCGGCCAGTATATTTTTGAATAAAGGTGGGTGGATTGGTGAATACCTGATAGCTAATTTTATATGGTGAAGAGCCGTTTCCTGTTCTCCGCAATAATGCAATACATTAGCATAAAAACCATTGGCATGGGTGCAATTAGGGCGATTTGCAATTGCCTCGCGCCCTGCCGACAAGGCGTCGTCAAAACGACGATCTAAAAGATATACATGGCTAAGGACAGTATGGGCCTGGCCATCAGCATCCGCCATTTTGGAGGCACGTTCCGCCCAATAACGGGCCGACTTCATTGCCTCGTCTGGATTATCTGCCCAACCACGTTGAAAATCATACCAATGGGTTAAGGCAATCCAAGTTGGGCCGAGTGACAATTCAGGATGTAGGTCCTTCACTCTTTCAAAATAGCGACGGGCAGAAGCCAAAGCCTCGCCATTCATCTTGAAGAACTCGTTGATGCCACGGTAAAAGTTTTCCAACGATTTCAAATCACTTAGCGTCTTGTGCCAAACCCTGGCTGACTCACCCACGACAAGTTTTACGTTGATCGCGGTTAGAATTTTGGCTGTGATTTCGTCCAATACCTCGAAGGTATCTTCGGCAAGACGGTCATATTGATCCGACCAAATGATGTGTCCGGACTGGCAATCGGAAAGCTGTATCGAAATGCGAATATGGTCGCCAACCCGGCGTACGCTGCCTTCGAGGACATAGCGTACACCCATGTCATGAGCGGCCTCTTGAGCAGAACTCTCGCTAACGGCATTCGCGCTTCCTGCAGCAATCAGGAAAACACCCGAGACCTTTACCAGTGCATTTTGTATGTCAATTCTAAGACCATCCGCCAGATAACCTTGCTGGGGGTCATCGCTGAGGTTCTGGAACGGCAGTATGACGATTGAAGGCCTATCCGGCATCGGAAGGTTCTCGTCAGAATTTCCAAAACGGGGGCCGCTCGAACTTGGACCTGTATGATCGCCGCTATGCACTTGAGTATCAGGCATGAAACGAAAGCCGCGTCGTTGAACAGTTTTAATCAGGCGTTGGCTTTTGCCATCGTCGCCAAGCGCCTTCCGTGCTGCATTGATGCGCGTGGAAATTGATCCATCGGATACGATACGTCCTCCCCAGACGCCTTGAATAATATCGTCCCGAGACACTACCCGACCTGCATTTTCAGCCAAGTAGCGGATTAGGTCGAAAACCTGAGGTTCCAATGGCACAACGTTGCTTCCACGGCGCAGTTCCGCGATTGCAGTATCCAAGGTGAATTCATCAAATTGAATGAGCATGGATTGGAGTTCAGCCAAATTGAGCCTCAATTGAAAAATTAGCCATTACTAAAATATAGGGCTTCTTAAGGAAATCATAAGGCAATCTTTAAGCGGGCAGTTTTAATCACCCCTATCCTCGTGATCATCAAAGGCAAACTAAAACCTTCAAATGGAGAATGATCATGACAAACAATACAACTCACAAATTCATGAGCCCGAACGGAACGTTTAATACCAAGGCTGCCATACAGGCTGGTCATAACGCACGAACAGAAGGGCTCCGCATCCTTATTAGGGACGGCGCTGACTTTTTAAAGTCTATCCTGCACAAAAATCTTGCCAGAACTTCTTTGACGAAATTGAGAACCTGAGAGCGGTGTCTGAAAAGAAGTTGCGGATGCGTAGTCTTGCGTTATGCAAACTTTCGCTTCCGGTTAATAACGGAAGTCAAAGCCTGTGTGCTTAAACTTCTGCTTATACACCTCAAGCCGACACTACAGAACACCGTGGCAATACCTTCTGTGATGGGGGAGCATGTCAACATCAGCGTCTGCTTTAGGTCCGTTTATTACCCATAGCGGACGTTTCAGCCTACACGTTCTTTGGGAAAAATCAGCGTCACCGTAGTGCCATGACCCTTCGTACTTTTTACTTCCAAAGTGCCACCATGCAGTTCCATCAAGCCCTTGGTCAAAGGCAATCCCAAACCGGTGCCTTCGTGCTTGCGGTCAAGGCCGCTGTCCACCTGACCAAAAGCGCTCAAGGCCATGGACACTTCATCTTCATCCATACCAATACCTGTATCGGTAACGCTAACGTAAACTGAACCGTCATCATTCAAACACGCATCTAAGGAGATCTCCCCACCCTCTTGGGTAAATTTGACGGCATTGCTGAGTAAATTGAGAAAAGCTTGCTTTACTCTTCGCTCGTCCACGAAAATCAATGGGATTTCTTGATTGATGGAAGAGATGATAGTTATTTGTCCAGTGTCTGCCCGTGGCTTGATTATGCGAATAGAGGCATCAACAATTTGCGATAGGTTGACATTTTCTTCATGCAACTCCAGTGCATTTGCCTCTATAGCTGATACATCGAGAATGTCATTGATGAGTTCAAGAAGATGTTCTCCGGAAAAATGGATGTCATCCAGGTATTCACTATATTTATCATTGCCAATGGGTCCGAAGGTTTCATCTTTCATAGAACCGGAAAAACCAATAATAGCATTGAGTGGAGTGCGTAACTCGTGGCTCATGTTAGCCATCAGGTCAGATTTTGAGCGGTTGGCGACCTCTGCCTGTTCCTTGGCCTCCCGCATCTTGTTTTCCGTTTCTTTGCGATCAGAAATATCCGCGTGGATGGCTGAATAATGTGTGATGACACCATCTTTCGACTTTATCGGAGCAATCGTGATGTCCGCCCAGAAAACGCTGCCGTCCTTGCAGCGGTCCTCAATCTCACCCGACCAAATCTCGCCCGATTTGATGGTTCGCCATAACTCCCTGTAAAGGGCCTGAGGTGTATTACCAGATTGAATAATGCGCGGGGATTGCCCCAGAATTTCATGTGATGAATATCCCGTGACCTCGTAGAACATGGTGTTGGCATATTCAATAATGCCTTCGGTATTAGTGATGAACAACATATTTGGGCTTTGTTCGACGGTTTGAGACAGTTTGAGCAGTTCTTCACCCGCTCGCCGCCGTTCCGTGATATTACGAATGATGCTGGTGACGAACTTTTCGTCGCCTATGCTCCATTCGGATATTGTCAGTTCGATAGGGAATTTTGAGCCATCCTTTCGTAACGCCTCGACTTCTAAGCTCATGTTCCCAAGCTGTCTTTCTCCCTCGACCATGAAGCGCTCAAAGCCTTTTATGTGATCGTCACGAAAGTGTTCAGGTATAAGGACGGTCACAGGTTGACCGACGATTTCCGTTTCGTCGTATCCGAACATTTGCCGTGCCCCATTGTTCCACTGGACGATGAGGCCATTTTTGTTGGCTGAAATGATAGCGTCCTGTGCGGATTGAGCCACGGCCCGGAAGCGGGCCTCGCTTTCCTTCATTTGCTTGGTGCGGTCGGCGACTTCGATCTCAAGATTATCCCGTGCCAAGCGCAGTTTATCCTCAAACTGTTTGCGCGAAGCAATGAGGAGCGCCGTAATCCAGATGACTAATAAGGCCACTCCACGATTTGTGAGAACGACCCAAAGAACGCCTCCACTCGGAGATGCAAAGTAACCAACAATGGTTAGTGCAGATCCTAGAACGGCTAAAAGGTATATGTGCTGGCGCTTCGAATACCATATGCCCATCAAGATAAGCGCCACATAAGGCACCGCTCCTGCAACACCAAGGGGCAGTGACAAATCGAGTGCAAGGACAATCGCGGCCACAGCTACCGTAATAATGATTATTATAAATGGAGTCCTGACAACTGAAGGGATTTGACGTCTATTCACACCATTCCAATCGATGTTGAAATCCCGATCATCATTCATTTGTGGAATCGCTCCCATGCTAAAACTCTACGTCAGCATCTTCCGATATGCTTTTCTCGTCAATATGTCCTGATATGAAGGTCTGCTTTAGGGTCGTATAACGGACATAATTTTGGCGGGTGTTTAGGTCCGGTTATGACCTAAAGCGGACATTTAAAAATTTGGCGTTAGCGATCATCAGCCCTTTGGGTTGGGAACGTCACGGTCACAACCGTTCCCTTTTCGACACCGCTCTCAATATTTAATTTTCCATCGTGAGCTTCGACAAGGGACTTCACTATAGACAATCCAAGGCCCGTTCCTTTTTGGGTTATGTACGGGTCAGAATGCGTCTGAGAAAACGGATCAGTTACCGTTGACAGTCTGTCGGGGGGTATCCCAATACCGGTGTCACTCACCTTAATTGAAATTGATTTTTCCATTTCCAGTATGGAAACCGAAATAGTTCCACCCCGGTTTGTAAACTTGATGGCATTGGATAGAAGATTGAGAAAAATTTGGGTGAATGATCGCTTGTCGGCATATAGGGAAGGTGAATTTTCGGGAACGTCCAACGACAGCTTGATGTCTCTATCCTTGGCAGCTGGTTCGAAATTCCTGATGCAATCCCTCAGAATTTCACCGATAACGACATCCTCATTGATCATGGGACGCTTGCCGGCTTCAATTGCCGCAATATCCAGCATATCGTTAATCAGTTCCATCATATGTTCGCCACTCGTGTGTATGTCGTTCGCGTAAACTTCATAATTGTCGGCACCCAGCGGGCCAAAATACTGTGAGCGCAACATTTCGCTGAAACCCAGAATGGCATTCAAAGGTGTGCGGAACTCGTGACTCATGGTGGCAAGGAACTCTGACTTAGCCTGATTCGCACGTTCGGCATCGGCCAAAGCCGTTTGAAGTTGTTCCTCTGCCTTTTTGCGATCGGAAATATCGTGAATAACGGCGCTGAAATAGATTTTCCCTTTTGAATGCCATGCTCCAAGTGACAGTTCCAACGGAAACTCATGGCCATCTCTATGCAAGCCCTCTAATTCGACGGTCTTACCAACGATGCGGTAATCGCCGGTTTCGCACACCCTTTTCAAACCCGCCTCATGCGCCTCCCGGTAACGTTCTGGCATAAGGAGAGTCAGGGGCTGGTTGAGAATTTCGTTCTCAGCGTAGCCGAAGGCTTTTTCCGCTCCCGGGTTCCATGAAATGATACTTCCTTCTTCATCGATGGAAATGATCATTGCAACGTTGGCTGACAGGTAAATGGAGCGGAATTTCTCTTCGCTCTCTAGCAAGGCTGTTTCGATTTGTTTGCGATCAGTGATGTCCGTCGAAATTGCGCATGTTCCAAAAGGTTCATCATCCCCAATCCTGACGGGAAATTTCGTTGTTAAATATGTATGCCATTCGCCATTCTTGTGTTTGACAACTTCCTCTACCTTAATGGGAGCGTTGGATTTCATTGCCGCAAGGTCGTTCTTCCATAACTCATCAGCTACTTCTTTGGGAAAAATGTCGTACACGTTTTTACCGATGAAGTCCTCCGAAGGTGGTCCATCTAAAACATTAAATTGATTGTTAATCAGTAGGATATTTCCCACACGGTCCTTCATCGAAATTAATGAGGATGAGTTGTCAAGAATGGCCTGCAACTGCGCCCCTCTTTCTTGAATGGCCATTTGAGCCTGAACAAATTGATCGATGTCGGTGTGTACGCCTATGACCCTCAGAGGCTCGCCGGCCTCGTCCCTTTCAACGATATTGGCCCGTGCCATGATCCACATCCAGCTGCCATCCTTGCGGCGGAACCTGAACTTGGGATGATAGACCTGTGTGCGACCGGACATGAATTCTTCCACGTCTTTGCCCACTCGCTCAATATCGTCTGGATGAACCCGGCTGGCCCAGCTTTCGAAGTCCATTGGAAAGTCGCCGGGTTCGTACCCGGCCATGGTGTAATAGGATGGTTCGAAGATCACGACATTGGTGGAGACGTTCCAGTCGTAAACGCCGTCACCGATGGCTTCCATCGCATGTGCAAACCGATATTCATGACCGTTGGAAAATCCACCAGTGTTCATCGCAATCCTCACCAAAGTTATTGTAGGAATAAAACAGTAAATTCACCTTGATAAAGATCATTTCAAATTACAGATGTCTGCTCTTGGCTAATAACGGAAGTCAAAGCTTGTGTGTTTAAACTTCTGCTTATACACCTCAGGCAGACACTACCAACACCGTCGCAATGCCTTCTGCGACGAGGGACCATGTCAACATCAGCATTTGCCCGCTGGTGCTTTCAAGGATTGACGACGACGACAAAGAGAAACAGCAAAGATCACCATAATGAATCGTTGATCGCGTTGGTTTTGCACAAGTTTTGATGAGGTTGGTCACTTCCCCTCAGCCACCCCAATTTCCCAAACATCCCGGTTGCTGTACACTCATCCTAATCATTTGGATTGAGAGGTGAAGGCATATGGAACGCCGGGTTTATTTTATTTTTGGCGATGTGCTGGCCTGTATTGTCAGCGGCGCGGTTGCTGGCTGGTTGACGGGGTTTGTTGTGCCCGGTGACTGGTTTGCGCTGGTTGGCATGATCACCGGCATGGCAATCGGGATGCCGGTCGGGATGATCGGCGGCTATCTTTTCTCGCCCTTGTTTGGCGCCTTCGAGGTGATGTTGCCAGCCTCCTTAAGCGGCATGGTCGCCGGTATGGTCGTCGGCATGGGCCACACCATGGGTTCGACGGCTTTAAGCGGCGCTGTTATTGGCGTTGGCTGTCTGGTTTTCTGCTACCTTCTGCAGGCCAGGCTTGAGGGCGAGGTGTCCTGATGGCTGACAGCAAGACCCAGGCAAAATGGGACGCCGCCGCGGCCTCCTATGATCTGATGGCCAGCTTCGGGGTGGAGAAACGATGGAAGGCCGGGAAAGAGGCGTTCTTTTCAACAATGGATGGCAAAATTCTGTTTCTCGCCGTGGGGACAGGCCTTGATATCCAGTGCTTTCCTGCCGGAAAAGATATTACCGGCATCGATATCAGCCCGAAGATGCTGGATAAGGCCATGCCCCGGGTCGAAAACTACCCCGGCCAGATGACGGCCCGGCTGATGGATGTCCATGATATGGATTTCGAGGACAACACGTTTGATCAGGTTTTTACCTCGTGCACGTTTTGCTCGGTGCCTGATCCCGTCAAAGGCCTTGAGGGATTGAGAAGGGTGCTGAAACCCGGCGGCACTTTAAAAATGTTCGAGCACACCGGATCAAGGTGTTTTCCGTTCTCTGTCATGCTCGATCTGGTCAATCCGGTTTGCCGCCATCTTGGCCCGGACATCAACCGCGACACCGTCGCTAACGTTCGGACGGCAGGGTTCGAGGTCAACAAAGTGTTCAATGTTTTCCTCGATGTGGTCAAGTTCATTGAGGCAACGGCCCCGGCAGAATAAAAAAAAGGTCGCCCGGAAGGGCGACCTTTCTTCAACTGAGGTTTGGCTTTAAAGACTACATGGAACCTTCAACAACCGTCAGGCCGACGGATTCCCAACCCTGCATACCGTTGCGATAGTACAGAATTTTGGAAGCCGGATAGCCTTCACGCAGCATGGCGCGAATAGCGGACGGAGATTGCCCGCACCACAAGCCGTTGCAGAACAACAGAACCTGCTTGGCTTTGCCGCAATCCCACTTGGCGCCCTTGGTGCAGCCAAGTTCATTCAAGCGGTCGGCGACCTGGGTGAAAGGAATGTTGACGGCCCCGGGGATGGTGCCACGAACGTGCCATTCAACGGTACGGGCGTCGATGATCAGACCGCCAGCGTCGATGTACTTGACGACTTCAAGCTCACCAACGGTGGCGACACCGGGTGCGACTTCCATGGGCTGAATGCAAAACGGCGGGCATTTGCGCGACGTCTTGGCGAAGGACGGGTTGATGGTTGCGTTGTTGTCCTGGTTACGTTTGATTTCAATCTTGCCGTCAGCGGTATTGGCGCTAATGGACATGATTTCTTTGGTAATGCGAACGTTTTCAGCCTGCGCCAGCATCGGGGCGAGGGCAAACACGAGGGCAAGTGCCAGTAATTTTTTCAATTTAGATCTCCCTGTTGATTATGCGAAATGTGAGTGTTTAGCAGTCGTCTTCACCAAGCTCTTCTTCAGCCGGTGGAGTTTCTTGTTCATCCGATTGCGCAATCTGGATGAGCGGAACCTGTTGGGCATGGGCCTGATTGATTTGCCAAAGGGGCAGCGCCGCCCCTGCGAAGAAAGAGCAAAGAGCAAGGCAAATCAGTTGTTTTTTAATCGTCATTTACAAAGGTCCATTCGGTTTTCTTCGTGGGCAAATGGGCGCGGCCTCCTGTTGGTTGAAACGGGAGGCCCATCCCTAGTCATTATTTTGATAACACATTGATTTAGAACATAAAATATCATATTTTTTGTGGTGTATTTTTATATCCCCAAAAATTGACTCTGCTTTTTATTTAACAACATTGGTTTAAAAGCAGATCAATATATTATTACAAATTTTTTCTGTTTAATGGTGTTGGTGTGAGAATTTTGACCTCTTGCCGGGGCTTTCATCAAAGGGTATTGCTGTTAGGGAACGAACCCTGATCGATGTGGAAGTCCTTATGGCGAAATTGACGCGGCGTGATTTTGGAAAACTGACGGCAGCCGGAGTCGCCAGTGCGGGTGTGACCGGCGTTGCCGGGCCAGCGATGGGTGAGGGGACTCCACTGGCATCCCTAACGTCGATTGTTTCCAGGCCAGCCGACCTGCCAGCGCCGAGTGGTCACCGGGTGGTTGTCGTTGGTGGTGGCTGGTCGGGACTGACCATCGCCAAATACCTTAAAATTCATGGACCCGAACTTGATGTGGTGCTGGTCGAGCGCCGGGCGCTGTTTGTCTCCCACCCCATAAGCGGCCTGTGGCTGGCCGGGATGGTAAATCTGGAAGCGATCACGTTCAGTTATCTGGACGCCGCCGCCAACAATCAATACGCCTACCTGAATGCCTCGCTGATCGATCTGGACAGGGAGGCCAAGAAAATTTACACCGACCAGGGTTGGCTCTCCTATGACGATCTGGTGATTTGTCCGGGGGTCGATTACGACTATGCCTCCATTGGTGTTGAAGACCCGGCCCATGAACAGCTGCTGAAAACCCGTTATCCAGCCGGTTTCGTTTCAGCCTCCGAACACGTGACCCTTTACAACAAGGTCAGGGATTTCAAGGGCGGGGTGTTCGTGTTGACAGCGCCGCCAGGTATCTACCGTTGCTCGGCGACGCCTTACGAGCGGGCATGTTTGATGGCCTCTGTCTTCAAACGTGAAAACATCAAGGGCAAGATTGTGCTGATGGACTCCCGCGATGAACCTGCGGTGATGGCAGAAGGATTTCTTGCCGCCTTCAATGAACTCTACAGCGACTTCATCGAGTACATGCCTTCGAGCACGATTGTCGGCGTTGACCCGCAAACCCGTACCCTGTCGACGGATTTTGATGATGTAACGTTCGATGATGCCGCCATTTATCCCCGTATTCGTGGTGCTCGTCTTCTTGAGAACCTTGGCCTTGCAGACCCGAAAAGCGCCCAGAAGGAAGCGGCTATTGATCCGATGACCTATAATATTCTTGGCGAGGATCATGTTTATGCGGCCGGGGACTGCCGCCCGATGCCGTTTTCAAAAAGCGGCGGCACCGCCAGTTCCGAAGGTGTTTACCTTGCCAAGCTGATTGCCGCCCGGGTCAGGGGAGAAAGCGTGCCCTGGGAAAGCCCTCATACGCTCTGCTATTCAATGGTAAATGCAAACCCGGCCGAAGCCATCATGGTTGATGGCAAGTATCGCTTCGATAAGACGACAAGCCAGTGGGCGCACTTTGAAAACGTCGCCAACAACGAGCGGGACGAGGCTAAAGGACGCAAGGCTTTCGAGTGGGCGGAGGAACATTTCCGCGATATGTTCGGATAAAACCAACCTACCCGTAAGTATTGAGTTGTAAAAATTCCCCGCACCAGATATGTAAATAACGGGTAGGGAGCCTACCCGTTCAGTGAACGTGAAATTTCAAATCCAGGGCATTGCGGGAATGACCTCACCCGATAGCAATACCATCGACATTGTCGTTGCTGACAAGTCCCCGCTGATTCAGGGTGGGCTTGCAACCTTGTTGGATGGTGATGATCGCTTCGCCCTGATTGCGACGGCGGCTGACGGCGAGCGTTTCCTTGAAGCCATCGAGCGGATGAAGTTCGATATCGGCATCATCGGCTGGGATATGCCCTATCTTGATGGCCGTGGCGTCCTCAAAAAAATGGCTGAATCCCCTGGCCCAACGCCCAGAATTATCGTTTATACAGGAAATGCCGCGCCCGATGTTCCCCGTCAGGTGATGCAGCTTGGCGGCGCTGGTTTTTGTCAAAAAAGCGAAAGCCCCGAAAGCCTGATCGAAACCATCCTTGCTGTTTCGGAAGGCCGCATGGTGTTCCCGTTTATGGATATGAGTAAGCCCGGAACCGATCCATTCGGGCTGTTGACGGGCCGCGAACAGGAATTGCTGATCGCCTTGTCAGAAGGTCACACAAACATTCAGATTGCCAGCGAACTGGGTATTTCCCTGAACACCGTCAAATTTCATTTGAAAAATCTGTATGGCAAATTGAGTGTCAAAAACCGGGCCCAGGCTGTCGCCTGTTATTTGCGCGCCCACAAACCTGAATATTAACCCGGCCCAAAGTAGGGGGTAGGTAACCACCCGAAAGAGTTTTAACCACCCCCCTAGGGGGTGTTCTCAATAGTCCTTAAAGCCAGCATGATCCCAATGCTAAAGGAACTTTGTTTTAATCCGGATTTCGCAAAAATGATGCCGTTCAAGAACGTAGATCGCCCGATTATTTTAGGCATCGTCGGCGATTCAGCCAGTGGCAAGACCACTTTGTCTGACGGCATCGCCAATATTCTGGGCCCGGACAAGGTGGTTACGATCTGTACCGACGATTACCACTGTTACGACCGCGCAGAGCGGGCGGGGAACGGTCTTTCCGCCCTAAATCCGCAAAGCAATTATATCGATATCCTTGAGCAGCACGTCCAGCAGCTTAAAAGTGGCAAGCCGATCCTTAAGCCCCATTACAATCACACCACGGGAAGCCTCGAGCGGCCTGTTTATGTTGAGCCCCGCGAATTCATTATTATGGAAGGGCTGCTTGGTTATTCGACCCGTTCCATGCGTGATGCCTACGACGTCAAGGTTTATACCGAACCCAATGAAGAGCTCCGCATAAAATGGAAAACCCGTCGCGATTGTATGGAACGCGGCTATAGCGAGGCCGCTGTCAGGAAATCCTTGTCCAAGCGCAACACCGACAGGGAAGAATTCGTGCAGCCACAACGCACCTTTGCCGACATGGTTGTCAGCTTCTACGCCCCTGAAGAGCGGGCAGAGGAAACCGGCGCCCACTTGAATGTCCGCCACACCCTGCGCCCGACATTGCCCCACCCGGACTTGTCACCGATTCTGGAAGCCGGGGCAAAAAAGGGCCTGCGCCTTGAATTGGCCCGCGATATTGACGGAAAGCCCGTCGATGTTCTGGAAATCGCAGGCAATGTTGATGATGAGCGGGCAAGCGCAATGGAAAATCTGCTGTGGGATTTGATACCCGAGGCCCAGCACTTAAGACAACACGTCGGCACTTTCACGGATGAAAAAAATATCCAAACTCTTAGCCATCCACTGGCCCTGTCGCAATTGATGATCACGTATCATGTCGTCAAAGCGGCTCTTGGCCATCACGCCATTTAATATTTAACGCCAAAGGGAGACTTTCTAAAATGACCGCTACCCACAAACAAATGGCCAATGCCATCCGATTTCTTTCCGTCGATGCGGTGCAAGCCGCAAAGTCCGGGCATCCCGGTATGCCCATGGGGATGGCCGATGTCGCCACGGTGTTGTTCAGCAATTTTTTGAAATTCGATCCCAAGGCCTCGAACTGGCAAGACCGCGACCGTTTCGTGTTGTCGGCCGGGCACGGTTCCATGTTGATGTATTCGCTGCTCTACCTCGCCGGATACAAAGTCAACATCAAGGATATCAAGAGTTTCCGCCAACTGGGCGCCAAGACTGCGGGTCATCCCGAATATGGTCATATTGATGGCGTTGAAACCACGACCGGTCCGCTCGGTCAGGGTATCACCACGGCTGTTGGCATGGCGCTGGCTGAAAAGATGTTGGCCGAACGTCACGGTAAACGGGCTGTCGACCATTACACCTACACCATCGTCGGTGACGGTTGTTTGATGGAAGGGATCAGTCAGGAAGCCATTTCCATGGCCGGTCACCTGAAACTGAACAAGCTGGTTGTGCTATGGGATGACAATGAAATTTGCATCGATGGCAACACCAACCTGACCACCTCTGACGATCAGTGCAAACGCTTCGAGGCTTCTGGCTGGGACACCCAGGCTATTGACGGTCATGACCCCGCAGCTATCAAGCGCGCCATCGCCAAGGCGCAGAAATCAGGCAAGCCGTCGCTGATCGCCTGCAAGACGATCATTGGTTTCGGTGCGCCGACAAAGGCCGGTAGCCACTCCACACACGGCGCGCCATTGGGCGATGAAGAAATCGCGGGTATGCGGGCTGACCTGAAATGGCCGCACGCGCCGTTCGTCATTCCCAAAGACATTCTTGATGCCTGGCGTTCTGTTTGCGCACGTGGCGCTGGTGAGCGCAAGAAATGGGAAAAGCGGACCTCCAAGATGAAAAATGCTGCCGCATTCAAGCGCGCCGCCAAAGGTGCTCTGCCCGCTGGTTGGGAAAAGAAGCTTGATGCGTTCAAGGCCCAGATGGCCAAGGACAAACCGAAACTGGCGACCCGTCAATCTTCGGGCAAGGTGCTGGAAGTTCTGACAGAGGCGATCCCCGCAATGATCGGTGGCTCCGCCGATTTGACCGGATCGGTTAACACCAAAACCTCGTCAACAGCTTCGGTCACCAACAGCAACTTCAAGGGCCGCTATATTCATTACGGTGTGCGTGAGCACGCCATGGGTGCGGTCATGAACGGCCTCGCCCTGCATGGCGGTTTCATTCCCTATTCGGGTACCTTCGCCGTCTTTGCCGATTACATGAAAGGTGCGATGCGCCTATCGGCCCTGATGGGACAACGGGTTGTTTATGTCCTGACCCATGACTCTATCGGTCTGGGCGAAGATGGTCCGACCCACCAGCCGGTGGAAACACTGGCCATGTTGCGCGCCTTGCCTAACTTCAACGTCTTCCGCCCCTGTGATGTGGTTGAAACGGCTGAATGCTGGCAGATCGCCCTGCAATCACAAAACACACCTTCGGGCATGGTCCTCACACGTCAGGGATTGGCTCCGCAACGGACAACCCACAAGAAGACAAACATGTGCGCCAAAGGTGCGTACGTTCTGTCTGAAGCCAAAGGTGGCGACGCCAAACGCAAGGTGACATTGCTTGCTACGGGTTCGGAAGTTGAAATCGCCATGGCTGCACGCGATATGTTGCAGAAGGATGATGTGCCGACGGCGGTTGTATCCATGCCGTGCTGGGAACTGTTTGATGGTCAAAGCGCCGCTTATCGGGAAAAGGTTCTGGGTCCGAAAGCGGTACGTATTGGCATTGAAGCAGCTGTCAGCTTTGGTTGGGACAGGTATCTGGGCGCTAATGGCGGCTTTGTCGGCATGACCGGCTTTGGTGCTTCTGCTCCGGCCCCCGAACTGTACAAATCCTTCGGCATCACTGCCGATAATGTTGTCGCCGAAGCAAAAGCCCGGCTGAAAAAGTAATTTTTTTAAGAGGAGACTAAAAAATGGCTCTCGTATCAATGCGTCAGCTTCTCGATCACGCAGCGGAAAACGGCTACGGCCTGCCTGCGTTTAACGTCAATAACATGGAACAGGTCAAGGCGATCATGGAGGCTGCCGACGCAACCAGCAGTCCGGTCATCCTGCAGGGTTCCGCCGGTGCCCGTAAATACGCCGGTGAACCTTTCCTGCGTCACCTGATCCTGGCCGCCATCGAAGCCTATCCCCACATCCCGGTTTGTATGCACCAGGATCACGGTACCAGCCCGGCAGTTTGCCAGCGTTCCATTCAGTCGGGCTTTTCATCGGTGATGATGGATGGCTCACTGGAAGCCGATGGCAAGACCCCTTCGTCTTTTGAATATAATGTGGAAACCACCCGCACCGTTGTCGAAATGGCGCACGCTTGCGGCGTTTCGGTTGAAGGTGAACTGGGTTGCTTAGGCAGTCTTGAGACCGGTGAAGGTGAAGCCGAAGACGGTGTCGGTGCCGAAGGCAAGCTAGAGATGGATCAACTTTTGACCGATCCGGATGAAGCCGCGGAATTTGTTTCCAAAACCCATGTTGATGCCCTGGCCATCGCCATTGGCACCAGCCACGGCGCCTACAAGTTCACCCGCCCGCCGACCGGCGACATTCTCGCCATCGACCGGGTCAAGGAAATCCATGCCCGTATCCCCAACACCCATCTGGTCATGCACGGTTCAAGCGCCGTGCCGCAGGACTGGTTGAAAACCATCAACGAATTTGGTGGTGAAATGGGCGAAACATACGGCGTTCCCGTTGAGGAAGTCGTCGAAGGAATCAAACACGGCGTTCGTAAGGTCAATATCGATACGGATCTGCGCATGGCCTCCACCGGTTCCATCCGCCGTCATTTAGATGGCAACAAATCGAATTTCGATCCCCGCAAGTTCCTGGCCGAAGCCACCAAAGGCATGACCGAAATTTGCAAGGCTCGTTACGAAGCTTTTGGCACTGCTGGCAATGCAGAGAAGATCAATGCCCAGTCGCTGGAAGTTATGTTTGCACGTTATGAATCTGGTGAGCTTGACCCGAAGGTCAACTAAGTCGCCACTAATATAAGAAAGTTAAAGGACCAATAAAAATGGATCAATCAGGACGTTACGCAGATCTTAGTCTCAATGAAGACGATCTGATCAAGGAAGGTAAGCACATTTTGGTTGCTTACATTATGAAACAGAAATCGGGCTATGGTTATTTGGAAGCCGCCGCCCACTTCGCCGCTGAAAGTTCGACGGGCACCAATGTCGAAGTCTCGACAACCGACGATTTCACCAAGGGCGTCGATGCGCTGGTTTACGAAATCGACGAAGCCAAGGAGATCATGAAGATCGCCTATCCGGTCGACCTGTTCGATCGCAACATCATTGACGGGCGGATGATGATCGTGTCTTTCCTGACCCTGGTCATCGGTAACAACCAAGGCATGGGCGATATCGAATACGCCAAAATTCATGATTTCTGGGTGCCGCCGCGTGTGATTCAGTTGTTCGACGGCCCGTCCAAGGATATTTCCGACATGTGGCGGGTTCTTGGCCGCCCGGTGGAAAACGGTGGCTATATCGCTGGCACCATCATCAAGCCGAAACTGGGCCTGCGCCCCAAGCCTTTTGCCGAAGCTGCTTATCAGTTCTGGCTCGGCGGTGACTTCATCAAGAATGACGAACCGCAGGGCAATCAGGTGTTTGCCCCAATGAAGGAAGTCATGCCGTTGGTCTATGACTCAATGAAGCGGGCTATGGACGAAACCGGCGAGGCCAAACTGTTCTCTGCCAACATCACCGCGGACGATCATCACGAAATGATCGCCCGTGGCGAATTTGTCCTGGAAACCTTTGGTCCCGATGCAGACAAGGTAGCCTTCCTTGTCGATGGTTACGTCGGCGGACCGGGCATGGTGACAACGGCGCGGCGTAATTTCGCCGGTCAGTACCTGCACTATCACCGTGCCGGTCACGGCGCCGTCACGTCGCCCTCGGCGATGCGCGGCTACACCGCCTTCGTGCTGGCCAAAATGTCACGCCTGCAAGGTGCTTCGGGTATTCACGTCGGCACCATGGGCTACGGCAAGATGGAAGGCGAACAGGACGACCGCATCATCGCCTATATGATTGAACGCGACAGCGCCGACGGCCCGTTCTATCACCAGGAATGGGATGGCATGAAACCGACGACACCGATCATTTCCGGTGGCATGAACGCCCTGCGTCTGCCCGGTTTCTTCGAGAATCTGGGTCACGGCAATGTCATCAACACCTCTGGTGGTGGTTCTTACGGTCACATCGACAGCCCGGCTGCGGGTGCCGTGTCTCTGCGTCAGGCTTACGAATGCTGGATGGCTGGCGCCGATCCTATCGAATGGGCGAAGGAGCATCAGGAATTTGCCCGCGCTTTTGAAAGCTTCCCCGGGGATGCCGATCAAATCTTCCCCGGTTGGCGGGACAAACTGGGCGTCCACAAGTAAGGACGCTGCAGTGAGAAAGGCCAGAGCTGGGGGGCTCTGGCCTTTTTTCTTTAACAAGAAAATCGGTTATCAGTATGAGCAAACAAACAAACCCAATTGATCAATACATCATTTCCGATGAGCCCTTTTATCAATCCATCGGTGATGAGGTTGGTCTTTATCAGGCGGCATACGCAGAACGGCTGCCGGTGATGATCAAAGGACCGACGGGAAGTGGCAAGTCGCGCTTCATCGAATACATGGCGTGGAAACTGGAAAGGCCCTTGATCACTGTTGCCTGTAATGAAGATATGACGGCCTCTGACCTGGTCGGTCGTTATCTGCTCGATGCCGATGGCACCCGCTGGCTCGACGGGCCGCTGACGGTGGCGGCGCGTCATGGTGCGATTTGTTATCTTGATGAAGTGGTCGAGGCGCGTCAGGACACCACAGTTGTCATTCATCCGTTGACCGATCACCGCCGCGAACTGCCTCTGGACAAGAAGGGTGAGTTAATCAAGGCCCATAAAGATTTTCAATTGGTGATCTCCTATAACCCCGGCTATCAGAGCCTGATGAAAGACCTGAAGCAATCGACCAAACAACGTTTTTCCGCGCTGTCTTTTGAATACGCCTCGCCGGATCTAGAAGCGCATATCATTGCCACCGAAACCGGCTGTGATGAGGTCCTCGCAGCCAAGCTGGTTCAGGTCGGCGCTGCCGCAAGAAACCTGAAAGGCCATGGCCTGGACGAGGGTATCTCGACCCGTTTGCTGGTCTATGCGGCGCGTCTTATCGCACAAGACATTAATCCTGTCGCAGCTTGTCGTATGGCGCTGGTTGAACCGATTACGGATGATGTGGATATTCGTTCAACCCTGAACCACGCCATCGACGCCGTCTTTACTTAAACAGGACACCAGATGCGTATCAGCGAAGACGCACTCGCAGAATACCGGGATCAACTATCTTGCAGTTTTAGCGAGCTTGATGACGTCTTTGCCGCCTGCATGGAAAACGCCTGCGTTAAACTTAGCGATCGCGGTGTTAAAGATTATCTTTCCGGCGGTTCGTTGATCGGCGGTATCGGGCGCGGGGTCGAACCCGTCCTGGTGTATCTGGAAGAAATGCCCGAAGTGGCGGCGAAGTTGGGGGAGGGGGTGTTGTCGCTGGTTTCAGAGACTGTCTGGACGATTTCCCGAACACCTAACGGTCAGGCGATTCCGCCGTTTCTCAATACCATTGCCGAAGCAGCCCGTAGGCTAGGCTCGCTTGAGCATTTGTGCCGTTACATCGATATCATTCTCGACATGATGGACCGTTCGACCGGATCCATACACGGCCATCACGACACCATTCCCAGCCCGGCCTTACCGACTTTGTTAAACCAGATACCGTATTTGCTGGGCCAGTTATCGCTGATCGGATTGAACAACTGGATCGATTACGGTGTCCGCGCTTACGCAAATCATCCCGAACGCCAGCAGGACTATTTTTCCCTGCAATCGGCTGATAGCCGCGCCATTTTGCAGCGCGAACGTCACGGCACCTTGTTTACCGATCACGAACGCAATCTTGATTTATACATGAAGGCGTTGTGGGACGAGAAAACCTACTTCATTCCGTACTCCACCGGCTTCGACGAATTGCGCAAGCCGCGGCCCTATTTTGATGAACTGGGTATTCGGGTGCCGGATGTTTATGACGCAATCAACGATGTAAACGGTATTGACCGGTACCGGGCCTTGCTTGCCCATATCGCCGCACACCACCGTTGGTCCGAGGCGATCTTTGCCGACAACTTCAGCCCGTTTCAACGCTACGCGGTCGAGGTGCTTGAGGACTGTCGTGTTGAGGCGCTGGCAATGCAGGAATTCCCGGGCTTAAGGCATCTGTTCAAGGCCCTGCATCCCAGGCCCATTGAGGGCGACTGTGACCCAGACCGGGAGTCCTGCATTCGTCATCGTATGGCCATGCTGTCATACGCCACCCTCGACCCTGATCATGGCTACGACAATGAGGACATTTGCGATTTCGTTCAGCGCTTTCACGAGATGCTGAAAACGGGCGAGGGATCGACCCAGGAAACATCAATGCTGGCGGTCAAGTTTGTCGCCCGCACGCGATTGCAATCCGATCAGTCCGCCGACATGTATTTTACGGATACGGATGTCGATTACCGTGATGATAACCGGCACATGTGGAAATTCTTCGAGCTTGGCGACGAAGAGGAAATGTTCGACGAGCATGATAACGACCCTACGGAAGAGGCCGAAGAAGAACAGGGCCTGCCGCCGCGCCATTATCCGGAATGGGATTACGCGACAAAAACCTACAGGCCCGATTGGGTCAGTCTGTATGAAAGTCTGCATCCAGCGGGCGATAGCAATGTGATAGACGGGCTGCTTGAAAAGCACGCCTCGCTTGCCAAGCGCCTAAAGCAAATGCTCGACCTTCTGAAGCCACAACAATACGTGCGCGTTCGCTATCAGGAAGAGGGCAGTGAGCTTGATCTTGACGTCGCCATTCGTTCCCTGATTGATTTCAAATCCGGGGCGACGCCTGACCCGCGTATCAACATGAGCCATCGCCATGATGGTCGCGATATCGCCGTCATGTTGTTGCTCGATCTTTCAGAGTCGGTCGCCCAAGTTCCTGAAGGATGCAGCCAGAGCATCCTGGAGCTCGCCCAAGAAGCCGTCGCTTTGCTGGGTTGGGCAATTGAGAACCTGGGTGACAGTTTCGCCATCGCCGGTTTTTCATCCAATACCCGCCACCAGGTGCGCTACCAGCACATCAAGGGCTTTAGCGAAAGCTGGAACAACGACGTCAAAGGCCGTCTGGCCGCCATGGAAGCAGGATACTCCACCCGCATGGGGGCGGCTTTACGTCACGGCGCGCACTATCTGGGCACCCGGCAGGCTGACAAGAAGTTGTTGCTGGTCCTGACCGATGGCGAGCCTTCCGATATCGATGTCGACGATGATCGTCAGCTCATTGAAGATGCCCATAAAGCGGTGCAGGAACTTGATCAGCAAGGCATCTACACCTACTGCATCAATCTTGACCCACAAGCCGACTCTTACGTTCAGGATGTCTTTGGCCAACGTTACACCGTTATTGACCGGGTCGAACGGCTGCCTGAAAAACTGCCGCAACTGTTCATGTCTTTAACCAAATAGACATGACGAGCCAAAACCTTTACCAACTTAAAAACAAAGACTCGAAGGAAAAAAATCATGACCGTCAAAATCGCCCCCAGTATCCTTTCCGCCGATTTCGCCCGCTTAGGGGAGGAAGTCAAAGCCATCGATGAAGCCGGTTGCGACTACATCCACATTGACGTCATGGACGGCCACTTCGTACCGAACCTGACGTTCGGTCCGCCGGTCATCAAATGCATTCGTTCTTGGACCGACAAGCCTTTCGATGTTCACCTGATGATTGACCCTGCACAGGTCTATCTTGAAGAATATGCCGCCGCCGGCGCCGATATCATCACTGTCCATGCAGAGGCCGACAAGCACCTGGACCGCAGTTTGCAGGTGATCAAGGGGCTGGGTAAAAAGTGCGGTGTTTCTCTTAACCCATCGACCCCTGAATCCGTCCTCGAATATGTTATCGACCAACTTGATATGGTTTTGGTGATGTCCGTTAATCCCGGCTTCGGTGGCCAGAGTTTTCTTTCGTCCCAGCTCGACAAAATCAGCAGGATTAAAGCGATGATTGGTGAGCGGCCCATAGACCTGATGGTCGATGGCGGTGTCAATTCCGACACCATCAAGTCCGTCGTTGACGCTGGCGCCAACGCCGTCGTGGCCGGTAGCGCTGTTTTCAAAGGCGATGATTACAAAGCGACCATCAACGCCTTGCACGACGCTCTTTAAAACATGAATTCACCCGAAGACGTTCTGCAAGGCATTTTCGGGTTCGATGATTTCCGCCCCGGTCAGAAGGAAATCATCGATCACCTGATGGCCGGGCAGAGCACACTCGCCGTCATGCCTACCGGGGCTGGCAAATCCATGTGCTTTCAGGTTCCGGCGCTGTTGTCTGAACATCTGACGATCATTGTCTCGCCGTTAGTGGCGCTAATGGATGATCAGGTTGCCGGTCTTAGGGATAATGGGGTCCCGGCAGCCTGTATTCATTCAGGGCTTTCCCGTGAAGATCAGGTGGCGGCCTGGTTACGTGTAAAAAGCGGCGATTGTCGGCTGCTTTATCTGTCGCCGGAGCGCCTTATGACCGAACGTATGCTGGCGGCGCTGGCGAAGTTGACGATTTTTATGTTCGTTATCGACGAGGCCCACTGCATTTCCAAATGGGGGGTCAGTTTCAGGCCGGAATACGACCAGCTTACAAGGCTGGGCGGTTTATTTCCGGGGACCACCTTCGCCGCCTTTACCGCGACAGCCGACAGGGCGACGCGCGAAGACATTGCGGCCAAGCTGTTTCGCAACAACGGCCGTATCATTGTCCATGGCTTTGATCGACCCAATTTGCGCCTTGGCGTCGCCGAAAAGAGCAATTGGAAAGCACAATTGTCGGCGTTTCTTGAGGATAAGACGGGTCAGTCGGGCATTGTTTATTGCCTGTCGCGGAAATATACCGAAGAAGTGGCGACTTACCTGAACGACAAGGGAATTAGTGCGCTTCCCTATCACGCCGGGTTGGATGCGCAACTGCGCAAAGTCAATCAGGATCGTTTTATGAGCGAGGAGGGGACCGTGATGGTCGCGACCATCGCCTTCGGTATGGGCATCGACAAGCCCGACATCCGCTATGTTTGCCACCTGAACCTGCCGGGCAGCCTTGAGGCCTATTATCAGGAAATCGGTCGGGCTGGTCGCGATGGGGAACTCGCCGAAACACTGATGTTGTTCGGTCTCGATGATATTCGGATGCGCCGCCTTTTCATAACCGAGGATGGCGAGGACGATGGTCACAAATTGCGTGAGCACAAAAGGCTTGATGCCCTGATGGCTTACGCAGAAGCCACAGCTTGCCGTCGTAGAGCCTTGCTTGCCTACTTTGATGAAATGATTGAACCGTGTGGCAATTGTGATAACTGCCTCAATCCACCAACGGTTATTGACGGCACGACACAGGCCCGCCTGATGATGGCGGCGATCATTCAGACCGGGCAGTATTTTGGCGCTGGCCATATCAATGATGTACTGCGCGGCGCCGACAATCAGAAAATTCGCGACAAAGGCCACAACCGGTTGACCACCTACGGTACCGGTAAGGATTATTCCAAAAAGTACTGGCAAGGCTTTATGCGTCAGGCCGTTGCCGGTGGTTATCTTTCGATCAATGTCGAAAAATATGGCCGTCTGGAAATCACAGCGCGGGGACAGGCCGTGATAGAGGACAACGAAGCTTTTCTGTTTAAGGAAATTAGCGAGGCTCCCTTGAAAAGCTCGAAGCCATCACGAAGCAAGGCCGTACAGGCGCTTTCGGATCAGGATGCCGGGGTGTTTTCGGACGTCAAGGCGTTGCGTCTTAAACTTGCCAAACAGAATAACGTTCCCGCCTATGTCGTTTTTTCCGATGCCACCTTGATCGACATGGTTGCCAAACGCCCGGCAACCCGTGAGGAGATGCTGGGCGTCAGCGGTGTCGGCCCGAGCAAGCTGGAAAAGTATGGCGATCTTTTCCTTGAGGCACTTTCTGGCGCATAGTATTGAAATTAAAGGTTATATCTAATATAACTTATATTCGATAATTGCTCATTCCACGAATTTTGGGAAATTATTTTGTTACGCCCGCATTTCAGCAGGGATTCTGCACGTAAGCTTATAAAGCTCCGCCAACTGAGAGTTTCGGCGGGATTTTCCTCCGCTCAAATTCGCCATGGAGCGGAGGTTGTTGGTACCCAATTA
The DNA here is from genome assembly GCA_018662005.1 of Rhodospirillaceae bacterium. NCBI lineage: Bacteria > Pseudomonadati > Pseudomonadota > Alphaproteobacteria > Rhodospirillales > Rhodospirillaceae > Rhodospirillaceae bacterium. The sequence continues at coordinate 23,427 of JABJHA010000007.1, forward strand.
AATCTTGTCTACTTTTGGGATAAAAAGTGGTTTTTCATCGCCATGATCGTTGGCACCTTGATGCTGCACATGCCGCTTCCTGAAGGTTTGAGCCATGAAGGATTGGTGGTGCTGACAATGTCGGTGGTGGCGACAATCCTGTTCGTCACTGAACCGGTACCGCTGCCGACGGTGGCGCTGCTGATCATCTGTGCCCAGGTGTTGTTGTTGAGAATGGATTCGACGGAAGTCGCCAAAAGCCTGATGACGGATTCCGTCTTGTTCATCATGGGCTCGCTGATGCTGGCTGTGGCCGTGGTCAAACAAAAGCTCGATAAACGCATCGCCTGGTGGCTTGTTCGCATCACGGGTACCAGAACATCAAACATCTGTTTTGGCATTTCAATGACCTCTGGCTTGCTGGCGTCGTTTATTGGTGAACATACGGTTGCGGCGATGATGTTGCCGGTTGGCATTACCCTGATCACCCTGACATCCGACGATCCCAGGAAAGTTAGAAACCTTGCTGCGGTGTTGTTGTTTTCTATTGCCTACGGTGCGTCAATCGCCGGTATTGGAACGCCTTCCGGCGGTGCCCGGAATGCCATTATGATTGGTTACTGGAAAGAATTCTTCTTCGATCCGACAAACCCGGAAAGCTACCATTTCATCATCGACTACATGAAGTGGATGATGTTCGCCTATCCGATATTCCTGCTGCAGTTGCCGTTCGTGACATTGGTCCTGTTTATGACCTTCAAGCCCGAATACAAAGATTTATCCCGCGCCGTTGTCAAACTGCGGGCCCAGGTGGAAGCCGAAGGGGCCATGAAGCGCGGTGACTGGATGTCGATCTTTCTGTTCTGCCTGGTCCTGATCGGCTGGGTCACCATTTCAAGCGATATCGGCATGGGCACAGTCGCCATTCTTGGCGCTGCTGCCTTTTTGATTGCCGGTTTGGTGCGCTGGGATGACATCAATTCCGGTGTTAACTGGGGTGTTGTCCTGCTTTACGCAGCGGCGATCTCGCTTGGCGTTGAAATGAAACATTCGGGTGCCGCCCTTTGGGTTGCCGAGCATTTTCTTGATCTTCTGGCGCCGTTGGGTGCCGACGAAGGGTTTGGCTTGTGGGCGGCGGTTTCTGCATTGACGACGCTGGTTACCAACACCATGTCAAATGGAGCAGCCGTGGCGGTTCTGGGGCCTATCGTGCTGAAGATGGCGGTCGCGGCGCAGGAAAGTCCTATTGTTATCGGTTTTATTACCGCTATTTCCTCTGCCTTTGCCTATTTGACGGTGGTTGGTACGCCAGCCTGTACGATTGTTTATGCCTCGGGTTATTTAAAAACCACAGATTTTCTAATTGTGGGCTGGAAAATGGTTGTGATCTCGACCATCATCATGCTTGTAGCGGCCTCAGTGTATTGGCCCCTGTTGGGAGTTTAGGTCATGACCGATATTACCGAGCCGATGACCGAACAGCAATCGCGGCAAGACCGTTTCAGGATTCTTGTCTGTATTGACGGTTCCGATGAATCCTATCAAACCATGCGTTACGCAGCAAAACTGGGCAGCGGTGTCGATGCGGATATCGTCTTGCTGTATGTGCGCCCCATCGATCAGGGGTTGCGTTCGGGCGGCCTGCAGGTGCGGGTAGCACGCGAAAACATGCTCGACTGGGGATTAGAACTCCCGGGCATCAAATATCTTAAAAAGGGCTTTGATATCCTTAAAGAGATGGGTGTCGCTGATGAAAACTGGCACGAGCATTCATACCATTCGGGTGTTGAGGGTGATCCCCTGGGCGATAATAAGATCGAATACATCAACGATGCCGGCAAAGTGATTGTCCTCAAACTTAAAGTCGCAACCGACATTGCCACCGGTATATTGGAGCAATGGGAACTGGGACCCTATGACATCATCATTTTGGGCGCGTCCGGGCGCTGGCGTGGAATGGTCAAAAGCATGTGGGATCCGGCGGTTGCTGAAAAAGTCGCCGTTCACGCCCCGTGTTCCGTGCTGGTGGCGCGTGGGATCGATGTCGGTCATGGTCACCTGATTTGCACCGACGGCTCTGAAAAAGCCATGGATACCGTACGCAAGGATGCCTATCTGGCAAGCCGTTGTGAATGTCCGGTTTCATTGATATCGGTGGCCCTGGACGTGGAAAGTGAAGGCGAGGCGAAAACCCATGTCGAGGCGGCCCGCAAGGAACTGGAAAAGATGGAGATTGATGTCGAGAACACGCTCACCTGTGTCGGCAATCCGGTCGATGAAATCGTCGAGGCCGGTCCTGATTATTCGGTGATCGTTGTATCGGACAGTTCAAAGAAAGGGCTGAAGCGCTTTTTCATGGGAAGCGTAGCGTTCAAGGTTCTGCAGGAAGCCTTTACCTCGGTGATGGTGGTAAGATAGCGCAACCTGCGTTCACTTAATGCAGTTTGATCTATGTAATCGCTTCGATTTCTTCGTCGCTGAGGCTACCGGGAACAACGGTGACGGGAATTCTCAAACGACCGGCCATCTTCTGCACAAGGTAAGAAACAAGTGGGCCCGGGCCTTCCGATCCGGTGGCTGCACCCAGAACCAGTAGTGAAATATCCAGTTCTTCTTCGATTAATTCCATCAGCTGTTCGTACATGATGCCTTCGCGGATATAAACCAGCGGCATTTTCCCGGTGCGTTTCTGGACAATGGCGGAAATGACGCTCAGCAGTTCTTCTGCCTCCTGACGTCTTTCTTCGCGCATCAGATCGCCAACCGTCGCCCAATGCTGGAATTCGGCAGGCTCAATAACGTACAGCAGCGACACCCGTCCACCGACGCGCTTGGCACGTGCGCACGAGAAACGCAGTGCCTGTGAAAGCTCTTCGCTCTCATCGACAACGCACAGGAAGGTAAATTCTTTTTCTTCGCTCATGTTTAACCTTTGCGGAACAGGACGTTAGCCAACCATCCTGCCATTGCTGCCAGAAGGATTGCAAGGACACCGTAAGGAAGGGCATGGCGATGGGCAAAATCATAGACTTCCGCCTCGACGCCAATTTTTTGCACCCCAAGAATGGTTGTCTTTTCATCGGCAATTCGGCCATCACGGAAGACGAACACATCGACCCCGTAACTGCCAACGGGAATATTATTGGGAAACGTCAATTTCGTACGGAATAATTTGTTGCCGATAAAATGGACGTTGCCGGTTTTCTTTTCGTACAAGCCTTCATCCTGCTTGATACGGATCAAGGCGGCGCGGTAATCGTCGAAGGCGCTTTCATTTATTCCCGTCGGGGTTACGCCCTTCTTCGGTGTCAGGATCATATCCTCGTAGCCGATCTGGCGTTCACGGGCAATTTCATGGGGGACAAATTCACTGATCGGCCGGTTTGACGCCATAAAGTAATAGGAGGGTACGTTCTCGAAGGTCATTTCGGGGCCGTTGGCCCAGACGCCAAAGGTTCTTTGTTTTCGCCTGACAAGTTGATCATGCATGGGCCCACGAACAATAACGACAATATCGGCCTTTGGATCGGCAATTCCGAACAACAGCAGGTCCGAGCCGTCAAAGCTGGCAGTGATTGGCAGAACTGTTTCAGACAGGTCGACGGCCAGTTCCCGCGCAGCGGCGGGCAGGGCGCTTGTCAGGATTGTAAGAGCGATGATCAATTTATAAATTTTATTCATGATCAATGACCCGCCACGCCAAGTGCGAACAGCTCGGTTGGTGTGATCATCAGGTCGTAACCGATCTTGACACAGACCATCAGCACCATCAGCGCCAACAGGCCACGTAGTTGTTCGCCCTTTAGATGGACCCCAACCCTGGCGCCAACCTGTGCGCCAAGAACGCCACCCGTGAGCAGCAGCAAAGCCAGCACCACATCAACGGTTTGGGTGTTGACGGCCTGAAGAACCGTGACGTTGGCGGTAACAAAAATAATCTGGAACAGGGACGTGCCGACAACCACTGCCGTTGGCATACCCAGAAGGTAAATCATCGCCGGCACCATGACAAAGCCGCCACCGACACCCATGATCGCCGCCAGCAAACCGACCAGAACACCAATGGAAATCGGCAACAGGACGCTGATGTACAGGCGTGACCGGCGAAAGCGCATTTTAAAAGGCAGGCCATGCATCCAGTTGTGGGATTTCTTCTTCGGCGCAATTTGGGATCGTGAGCGGCGAATGGAGTTGATGCTTTCAACAAGCATCAGGCTACCAATAATACCCAGGAAGACCACGTAGGAAAGCTTGATGACCAGGTCAAGTTGGCCCAGTCCGCGCAGGAATGTAAATAACAGGACACCAAGGGATGAGCCAATAACCCCGCCGAAAAGCAAGGCGAAACCCATCTTGAAATCAACATTGCCGCGTTTCCAGTGAGCAAGCACGCCCGAAACTGACGAGGCGACAATCTGGTTGGCTTCGGTGGCGACGGCGACGGCGGGCGGAATGCCGATAAAGATCAAAAGCGGCGTCATCAGGAATCCGCCACCAACACCGAAAACGCCGGACAGGAAACCAACGGCTCCCCCCATGCCCAGGATCAAGAATATGTTGACCGAAATTTCAGCAATGGGGAGGTAAATTTGCATTGTTCAGGATCAGTCCCAAAACCCGTTTGCGCAAGCGCACCGGCAGCAGCAAACAGCTTCAACTTGTGAGGCGTTGAAAGAGGGGGTATCGATCTTGTCCATACGGTTTGGCAAGCTGAAAACGATCCTTGTCGAGGAGTTTCTTTGCTTTAGCGGCAAAGATTAGATGCTTCTAATTAACAGCAAGGCCGTTGTCAATAGAATGTCGGGTTTTAATTAGGGACATTTGGCGTAGAGCCGGTGCAGGACTTCAATGATGGCGCGCGGCTTGGCCCCGGCGAGGGAATATTTAATCGACTGGCCATCTCTTTTCGTGTTGACCAGTTGGTTTTCACGCAGGATGGCCAGATGCTGGGATATGGCCGATTGGCTAAGTCCGATCATCTGTTCGAGCTCGGTGACAGATTTTTCATCATCAAACAGGCGACACAGGATCATCAGCCGCGCTTCGTTGCTCATCGCCTTCATCAAGGCGCTGGCTTCAATATGACCAGCCATTTCCATACTGGCAGTTTCTTCAGTGGCGAGTCTGTTCATAAACATTAGATAAATCTAATACGCTGTCCATGTCAATAGAATGTGGTCGACAAACGGATTAAGTGGCGCAATTAATCGGGCTGCAATAACAAACGCGACATTAATCGGTCGACCGGGGCGTAATCGTCTGTCAGGACGGGAACGGAAGCCCTGGCGAGACGTTTCTCAAGATTACTGGCCAGCCAGCGTTGCCAGTTGCGCCCGGGCCCCCGGGTTGATGTCAAGGCATTGCGGGCTGTCGGCGTGTCAGAGGCCACGACCATGAAGGTGACGCGACCGGGGTTTCCCGCCTCTTCGCGTTCGATCCATGCTTCGACGGCGGAAAAGTCCAGTTTCAAGGTCTTGATCAGGGCAAACAGGAACCGGGGTTGAGCACCGGAATCGACGACATTAACCGCGTAGATGCCGCCTTTTCCTAATCGCCTGGCAATTTGTTGATGAAACTCGCGGGTGACAAGATGCGGGGGGATCGAAATATCGTGGAAAGCATCGCCGAAAATCAGATCGAAGGATTGATCTTCGGGTAATGATTGCAGCAGGGCACGGGCGTCGCGATGATGAATGGTAAGCCCCGGCGCCTGCGTGTCGAGCCACAGGTTTTGTTCCGCAGCCCGGGTTACCTGCGGGTCGATTTCAGCGACGATCAGGTCTGGGTTTTGGTAATCATGAGCCCAGGCGCGAGGCAGGGAATAGCCTCCGCCACCGATAAAAAAGGCGCGCGGCGAAAAGGCTGTCGGTCTATCCTTGAAACGGAACTTTGCCAGTTCATCAACAGCATGAATATACGGGCTATACAGAAGGCCAGGATCATCGCGGTCATTGATGGAATGAACCAGATGATCAAGCGCCATCAGGGCGCTGGGGCGTCCGGTTTGATCACTGTAATCAGCCACGCGTATACAAAAGTAATCGCTTTCAATATTACAGGGCGTTGTAAAAGCCTCAACCTTCTGGCCCCACCAGCCAAGGCCCGCCCCACAGGCTATCAGCAGAACCAGAAACAGGGCGCGCAGGCTGTCAGAAATGGCAAAGGCCAGCCCCAGTATGGCATACATGGCGGCCACGGCGATGATTGTGCCGGTCGAGCCGATCCAGGAAATAAACAGGTATCCCGCTGACAGGGTGCCGGCGATAGAACCCAGTGTTCCCAGCGCGTACATGCGACCGATGACAGGGCCGTGCCGGTCCGGGTCGGCGTCCACCGCGAGTTTGGTCAGGATCGGCGAGACGATGCCAACGAAAAGGCTAGGCAACAGGAACAGGGCGGTGCTGAGCAGAACAATAGAGGGGATCGGACTCAAACCGCTTGTCAGCAAATGGCTGGAGACAATCCGTAACAGGATCAGCGAAGCCAGCGATGAAACGGCGGCGAGGCCGAGCGCGATGGCAACCCGGCGGCCACCTTTGACTGTGTCGACGTGTGGCGCTGCCAGCAGGCCGCCAATCCAGTGCCCGGCCGATAAACCTGCCAGAACAACGGCAATGATCGCAGTCCACGTATACAGCGACATGCCGACATACGGGGCGATCAGGCGTCCGGCGACGATTTCTATAATCAGGCCGCAGGCCGAAGAGATAAAAAGGGCGATGCCATAAGCTATTTGCCGGGCCATGAATTTCCTAAAGTGACGGGCGTTTCAAATGTTCGTGATGTGGCTGATTGAAAGGTCGCAAAACTTACATGAAGCATAACTAATGTGTACAATGGAGGCTAGAAATGTCTGACAAGGAGTCTGCCAATATGATGCGCGCCTTTATCGCTGGTTTTTTTGCTCTCATTCTTGCGTCATTGCCAGTGGCCCAATCCGAAAGTGCCGAACAAGCGTTGTTGCCGATGCCCCAAACCGGTGAAAACGGGGTGCATGTCCAATCGTGGTTCCACGAAAGCTTTCTTGATTTGGGCGAAGACCTTGCCGATGCCCAGGCGCAGGGAAAACGCCTGGCAATTATCTGGGAGCAGCGCGGCTGCCCTTATTGCAAACGCACCCACGAGGTTAATTTACGAATCCCTGCGGTGGTCGACTACATCAAGAGGAACTTTGTCGTTCTGCAATTGAATTTGTGGGGTGATCGCGAGGTCACGGATTTTGATGGTGAAGTCCTGACGGAGAAGAACCTGGCCAACAAATATGCCGTCCTGTTCACACCGACCCTGCAGTTCTTCCCGGAAAATCTTGAAAAGGTAGGCGGTCGCCCCGGCGGCGAGGCCGAGGTCGTACGCATTCCGGGCTATTTCAAGCCGTTCCATTTTTTCTTCCTGTTCCACTACGCTTTTGAAAATGGTTATGAGAAAGAACCCAACTTCCAGCGCTGGCTTAGCGCTATAGGCAACGACCTTGATGAAAAGGGCATCAAATACGACTTATGGGGCGACGAGTTGCCGAAGGACTTGCCCGAAAAGTATCTTTAACCGACGTTGGAAAATGCCGGGAAGGTTTCAAGCAACCACTGGGAAGCATCGGCAAGCGAGCCTGTAAAGATGGCGACACCGGTGAGGACAAGCAGGATGCCGATGGTTATTTCGACCTTGTGCATGTGCTTGCGGAAACGCGCCATGAAACCCATGAAGGGTTTGACGGCGAAGGCGGCGATCAAGAATGGAATGCCGATACCTGCGGCGTAGACTGCCAGTAACGAGGTTCCGTAGAGGATTGAATCATTGCCAGCGGCGACCATCAAAATGGTGGCCAGAATAGGTCCGACACAGGGTGTCCAGCCGAAAGCGAAGGCCAACCCTAACAGATAAGAACCGGCGGCTCCCGATGGCTTGTTTTCAAGATGGAAGCGTTTCTCGAAGTTGAGAAAGCCGATCCGGAAAAGCCCCATATAATGCAAGCCGAACAGCACGATGACCACACCGGCGATGTAGCTCAGGGTGTCGATATACTGGAAGATCACCCGGCTCAAAGCCGTCGCCGATGCCCCCATCAGGATAAAGACAGTGGCGAAGCCAAGCACGAAAAAGAAGGCCGATACAAAAACCCTTTTGGACACTTCTTTATCGACACCGCCCTCGGCTGTCAGTTCATCAAGTGACGCGCCGCCCAGGAAGCACAAGTAGGCCGGGATAAGAGGCAGCACACAGGGCGAGAAGAAACTGAGAAGACCGGCACTTAAAGCGCCCAGGTAAGATATCTGAAAAGGATCCATGACGGTAATGTGCCTTTAGAAATTTCGCTGATCAAATAACAAAATCGTGTGATGGCAATTTAAATGCCGCTGATTTTAATAGTGTTGTTTTCAGGCACGTTGACGGTTTTGCTTTTTCTTAAATAATCCGACACAAGATCGTAAATTGCCGGACCCTTGGTTTCCGGGTTTACCGATGCCCAACCGCCGACCACGTAGTTGCGCGCAGCGTCAATGGGTTCGCCGGTTTTAAGCAAAGTCATATTGGAAATGCGCGAACCGATCGGCTTGCTCACATCGATTGAATATCCCATGCCACCGACACGAACCATATCGCCACCTTGCTGATAGTAGGGGTCGGGATTGAACAGGTTGTCGGCAACATCTTCAAGGATGGTTTTTAAAAGTTCACCATTCATCTCGTTGCGGTAACAGGCAGGGTAGGTAATAGCTGTTTGGCTGAACAGGTCGTCACCGGTGATGTCGGCACCCGGCGGCAGTGAACGGCCCCAACGGAAGCCCGGTGACAAGGCGATTTCGGTGTCACGCTCCTGGATAATGGCCTGACAGATCAAATCATCGAAAGTGCCGTTGAAATTTCCTCGCCGGTACAGTGTGCTTTCGGTCTTGGCGAGAACCTCATCGAGAACCTTGGCATGGGGGGCGCGGATTGACTTGACGACGGCGTCGATTTCCGGATCCGGGGTGATGGCGTCTGAAAAGATCGGTATCAGCTTGTAGCTGTAGTTCTTGATTTTCCTGTTCTGGACATCCAGGTCAAGACGGCCAAGAAATTTTCCGTGTGAACCTGTTGCAATCAGCAGGGTGTCACCCACTTTAATGACACCGGGAATGGCGTCATGGGTATGGCCGGTCAGGATCACATCGATGCCATCAACGCGGGACGCCAGCTTGCGGTCCACATCAAAACCGTTATGGCTGGCCAGGACGACCAGATCGGCGCCGGCGGCTCGTGCCGCCTCGACGTGGCCCCGCACGATGTCTTCCTGAATGCCAAAGGACCATTCGGGGATCATGTAACGGGGGTTGGCGATGGGGGTATAGGGGAATGCCTGGCCAATCATGGCGATATTGACGCCACCGCGTTCGAAGAATTTTGTGCTCTCGAAAACCGGCTCATCAAATTCCGTATCGCGGACGTTACCAGCCAAGAACGGGAAATTCAGCTTTTCGATCAGTTCCTGAACCCGCTCGGCCCCGTATGTGAATTCCCAGTGGGCCGTCATAAGATCGACACCCAGCGCATTCATGGCGTCGACCATATCTTCGCCCTTGGTCTCAAGGGAGGTATAGGAGCCCTGCCAGGTGTCACCGGTATCAACCAGAAGGGTGTTCCCCGGGCGTTCGGCCCGGATCGCCTTGATCAATGTCGCCATCTGTGCGAGGCCGCCAATGCGCCCGTATTGCTGGGCCAAGGCAGAGAAGTCCTGGCTGGAAAAGGCGTAGGCATCACGGGTTCCTGCGGCGATATCGAAACGTTTCAGGAAATCTTTTCCGGTCAGGTGCGGCGGCAGTCCATTGACCGCGCCAACCCCTAGGTTGACCGATGGCTCGCGGAAATAAAGCGGTACCAGCTGGGCGTGAATATCGGTGAAATTAAGCAGCGTCACTTGCCCGACACTATCGAATTTGAGTAATTCTTCCTGGCTGATCTTCTGGGCTGCCGCTGCTGCGGCGATGCCTCCGGCGGGGCCAAACATGGCGGCGGTTGCGGCGGTAACCTGAAGAAAATCTCTGCGTGTCAGCATTGGTGTACGATTCCGTCTAAAATGAAATTAACAATTACAAGAAAAAATGGGCGGCACTAGGCTGATAAAAGCCCGATTGCCGCCCACTTGGATCGTCTCACAAGTAAGGGTTCTAGTTCCTCACTGCGGGCGTTTCGACAGCCACACCGTTGGCACGGTGGGTGAGGTAAAGCTCCAGGTTGGAGTATTCGTCAGAACCCTGTTTATAAGGAGTCGCACGAACGTTCTTGTTGCAGCCCCGGAAACGGCGGTGCAACGAGCCGACTTTCTGCCATTTCAGGCGATAGGTCGGGAAGCCGTTTGGCAGACCATTGGTCAGCACGTTGGCCCTGATTTTTACACCCGGATAGTCCATGTGGCAATTTTTGCACGACATGTCCAGACCTCCACGACGCTGCAAATAGAACGCTTTGCCAGCTTCGTAGAAAGGTGCTGCTTCGCCTTCGATGGAAACGTTCAGAGGCATTCCCTTGGACTGGTTTTTGACGAACGAGGCCATGCCAAGCATTTCATCGCCTTCCCATTTCCAGGCTTTTGCCTTCATCCGTTCGGTTCTCTCGAAGTTGATCTGATGCTGCAGCGTGCGTAATTTGCCATCTTCAGCATTGTACTTCGGGTAAGAGGTCGAAATGCCCTTCATGGAAGAAGCATCGCCGTGGCAGGATTCACAGGACTTGCCTGCTTCACCGTCAACGGTTGACCACTGTTCTTCACCAATATCGACCCATACGAAAGCCGGGTTCGAGAAGTCGTCATCCTGCATTGCCTGGGTTTCAGGTATTGCAAAGTCGTAACCGGTTTTCATCGTCGGGGCAGGGGCGCAAGCCACCAAGATGGCTCCCAACCCTAACAGACCGGCGGCGCTCGTGATGTATTTCGTATACTTCATAGTTATACCTTTCCTGTCTGATCCCCATTAGGAGACGGTGATATCACCTGATGCTTTAATTGATTTGCCGCCGTCTTCGGTCCATTCAAAATCGAACGTGCCGCTTTCGGTTGCTTTGGCGTAGAAGGCCAAATAGGGATTTGCGGCAACTGCGGGATGCAGAATAGCGCTCATCACTTCTTTGCCTTTGAAAGAACAAACAAACTTGTTGATGATCTTGCGCGGGATCAGTTTGCCGGTTTTCTTGTCCTTGCGATTGCCAGTTTCCATTTTGTGGGACATCAGGGTTTTAATCTGAATGATGTCACCACTTTTGGCTTTCTTCGGGACTTTGACGCGTGGTTTTTTAGCCATTTTCTCTATTCTCCTGAAATCTTTCGATCAGCCGCCGCAGCCGCCAATGGTTACTTTGACCTGCTTGAGGCCGCTGTAAACGGAACCGTCGCTCATGATGGCAACGGCGCGTACGTTCTGGGTTTTGCCCAAACGCATACGAGTCGATACCTCGGCTTTACCCATGGCCGGGGACAGGTTGAATGAAACAACCTCCGGGCTTGGGTTGCCTTCAGCAACGATGTGAACCGATTTGACGTAGTCGTTGTCGGTCATCGGGCTGTCAACGGCGATGGTGATCGGAACGGTGCTGCCATTTTCGGCAATTTCCGGCAACTTAACGGTTATCTTGCCTTCTTTGGCTGCTGCGCCACCGGTCATATCAGATAAATATTTAGCGGCTTCTTCTGGTGTCGCCTGAGCATTACTTGAGCCTAGACTGGTACCGGCCAGAGCCAGTGCACCAAGTCCGACGCTTTTAAGCACTTCTCTGCGCCCAATTGCGACGGTATTAAAAGTATCCTTAGACATTTCTAATCCTTTTAAAAAAAAACGGTAATTACTGGGAATACTGACCTTTAAGAGTCATCAGGTAAGCGATGATATCTTCGATGTCCTGTGCCCCCAAAATTGTCTTGCCATCAAATTTTTTCAGCACGTCATGGGTTCCTGCCTTAAGGAACGCCGGCATGATGGTATCCGGGTTGAGTGCTTTGGCATCGACAAGGCGCAATCTGAGTTCGGCTTCAGTAAAATGAGAACCGACATCGGAAATGTCCGGACCGACTTCACCGTGGAATTGCTCCTCGGGGATCGGCATCACATGACAAGCCAGGCAGTTGCCTTTCTTGCGATTGACAGACAGTTTTTTACCATTGGCGATGTCACCGGCTTTGCCGGTCAACGATTCCGGAATGGTGCCATCGACGATCATGTATTCAGCGGCATTGGCACTGGCAGCTAATGTGCCAAAAAGCGCAAGGCCGACAAGCGTGCTTAGAATTGTGCGATAAGTCATTGTCCCTCCCTAAGCGGTAACACGTATGGTTCCAATGGAAACCTTGAACGTGATCCAAAGTCATCCGATTCCTCAGCCATTGCATTTTTTTAGGACCGGATGGGTCATTTTTGACCCGACTTGTTGTCGGGTTTCTTATATGATGTTTTCATAATCTAAACGACTATGATGGTGTGACGCAAGCCAAGAAAATACATATTTATTACAAAAATGTGCAAAAATTGTCCCGGAAAACAGGGATTCTCCTAGGTTTGACAAGGAAAACCCTAATGCTTTGCCTATTGGTTCCCTGCCAAGGCTTTCAGGGCCCCACCCAGGCTGCCTTCTTCCATATACTTCAATCCGACCAGGCCGCCGATGATGATTGATATCAAGGCGATAAGTGATCCCAGGGCCAGCGTAGACATGCCGGTAATGCCCTGACCAACGGTGCAACCCAGGGCAAGAATGCCGCCGATACCCATAATCGCTGCACCGAACAAATGGCGTTTCATGTCATCTGTGTCGGTAAAAGCCTCGATGTGAAATGAATTGCTCATCATTGCCATCAGGAACGATCCTGTAATAATGCCGCCGACTGTGGCGATGCCGAAATTGATGGTCGCCCCGGTAAAAGTCATCAGATACTGAATGCTTTCCCCAGCCGGTGAGACAAAGGTAAACGAGAACAGGGGCAGGGGATCAAAGTCATCAGCACCCAAAACACCTGTGATCCACCAACCCACAGGGATCATGGCGCCGACGATCAGACCGCCAAGGATATTCAGGGGCTGGCTGCGAAAATCGTTATCCTTAAAGCAATAAAACAGCAGGGCGCCGGCAAAAAGTGCGGTAAAGCCAAGCCGCAAACTTTCGGCTTCGCTGCCTACGGCCATGGCGGCAATGTCGATCATACCTTGCGAAGCCAGGCCCATTTCGGACAGGTCCACGTTGCTGAAATCCTCAAGTTCGATACGCGCCAAGCCGACAAGTCCGCGCAGAGTCATATAACCGAATATGCCCATGACAACGACAACGATGATGGATTTCAGGTTGCCGCCACCGATTCGCACCAGATTCTTGTTGGCGCACCCGCCAGCCATTGTCATGCCGAATCCGAACATCAGACCGCCAATAATTGCGCCAAGCCAACCCAAATTGGTGGTCTGGTAGATGCTTTCGTATAAATCAACAACACCCATAATGTGCAGGGCTTGCGAGCCGATAATGGCGACGGCCATGGCCAGCAACCAGGCCCGGAAACGGGAGTAGTCCTCCATGAAGACGATGTCGGACAAGGCACCCATGGTGCAAAAATTGCTCTTATTGGCCGTCGCGCCAAAAACAATACCGGCAATAAACCCGGCAAGAGCAACAACTGTCGTGACCGGCATTTCTTCCATGATTTCCCCCATGCAACACGTACTCTTTAAGCCATCTGCTGTTGCCCTGCTCAGCTTCCCGGGCAACAGTTTTTGATGATGGGTAACTGAATATGCATCGTATATAATATAAATTTGACGTTTCGTATATTCGTTTTTTCTAAACTTGCGGCGCGGAAAGCCTTGGCAAGCTTTTAAATGCCGGAAAACCTTATGATTTATAGGCTTTTCACAAGGAAGTGATCAGGGAACAAAGATTTGTATTCAATATATACTACCTTTTGGAAGGTGACCGGGGTATATTAGTTTATTCTAATTGCTTAAAAAGACTCCAAAACCAAGCTTTTGTTGAAGGCATACGGGGTTTCGCAGTTTTTCTTTTTCTTCGGGAGATTATTCAAATGAGTGCTGAGGGTGACAACGCAAAAACAATGACGATCATCGTCACTAAGGGGACGCTTGATTGGGCTTATCCGCCTTTTATTCTGGCAACCACGGCGGCGGCTATGGATGTTAAGGTATCCATGTTCTTTACTTTTTACGGCTTGCAATTGCTGAAAAAGAACCTTGATCATCTACAAATTTCAACTCTTGGCAATCCGGCTATGGAAATGCCGATGATGGGTATGCACATGACCATGCCGAACATTATGTCGGCTATTCCCGGCGTTGACGCCATGTGCTCGACGATGATGAAAAATCTGATCAAGAAGAAGGGCGTCGCTTCTATTCCGGAACTCCGCGAAGCTGCCATTGATTCTGATGTCGAGATGATCGGTTGTCAGATGACGTTGGACTTGTTTGAGATGGAATCCAAGGATTTGATTGAAAACATCGTTCTCGGTGGTGCGGCAACCTATATGGAAAATGCCCTCAAGTCCGATATTAATCTCTATATCTGATCAACGTTAGCTTCCGGGCCTTCAAGCAGGGCTCAGGGAAAGGGTTGCTATCAAAGATGAGTGCAAGATCTTCCGACGAGTCAGGTGATGAGGCTGCTCAAAAGCCGTTAGATCGACTGTTCAGCCTGTGCAACGTTGAACAGCATCAGGAATTTGAGTCCGAGCGCCGTTCCATGCGCCTTCATGGTCATTCGACAACAATTCGCCTCGAAAGGGCTTATTGGACTGTGTTGGGAATCCTCGCAGCAGAGGAAGACATCACCGTTGCCGCCTTGGTGACCCGCATCCACGATCACTGTCAGATCGCCAATGACAAGAACCTCGCCTCTTGTCTGCGGGTGGTTTGTTTGAAGTATATAAATATCTGTTCTTGATGAAAAACTAATATACGGGTAAGTATCTATCCGAGTTAAACAGGAGAATTCGCATGACGACGACACTCGACACCAAAGGCATGAACTGCCCATTGCCGATCCTCAAAGCAAAGAAAGCAATCAAAGGCCTCGCTGATGGCGAGACCCTTCAGGTGCTTTCAACGGACCCTGGCTCGGTCAAGGATTTTGAAGCCTTTTGCCGCTCAACCGGAAACAATCTGCTGGAAAGCAGCGAGGCTGACGGCGTATTCACTTATATGATTAAAAAAGGCGCATAACTGCCTGCTTCTAAAAGATAAGTTATCTTTTTTATGGGCCAGTTTTCCGCGTGTGAAGGCTGGCCCAAAATCGTTAAAGTGACCATATATGGCGATATTGCGGGACAGTCAACCAGATGATTTCTAATGCTTATTTTCGACTCCAGAGGCAGGTTTTCGCCGCCGTAATTTTGTCCTTTTGCCTGTTGTCAGTTAGTGCTGCGAAAGCGGCTGAACTGGTGATGTTTGAAAGCGAAGGCTGTGATTGGTGTGAAGCCTGGGATGAGGATATCGGTGTTGCCTATGATAAAACCAGCGAGGCAAAAATCGTTCCTCTGCGCCGGGTCGATCTTGATGATGACAGGCCTGCCGACTTGTCTCATCTTGAGGGGTTGATGTACACACCGACGTTCGTTGTCATGAAGGACGGGCTTGAAGTTGGTCGTATCATTGGCTATCCAGGCGAGGATTTTTTCTGGCAGCTACTAAATGAAATTATCGAGAAAATTTAGCCAGGAAATGAGGTAAAACCATGCGTAAATCTGGGCTCACAGGGGTTGTTTTAACTTTTTTGACGGTTTTCCGGGTAATCTCCCCCGCCGTGGCGGAGGAAAAACTGCTTACCTATCAGGCAATGAACATGGATCTGGCCCTGAAAATTGCTCAGGATACCATGCAAGCCTGCCAAAATGATGGATATCAGATTAGCGTCGCCGTTGTTGACCGTTCCGGGGTTCTCCAGGTTCTTCTGCGTGATCAGTTAGCGGGAATATTCAGCCCTGACATAGCGGTTCGCAAGGCTCGCACGGCCTTGAACTTTCATACAGACACACTCAATCTTCGCGAGCCGACTGAAAGTGGCGAAGAAGGCTCTGGCGTCAGACAGGTGCCCGGTGCCTTGATGGTTGCCGGTGGTGTCCGTGTGGAAGCGGCGGGTAGCATTGTCGGTTCGGTGGGGGTTTCGGGTGCCCCCGATCCGAAAGCCGATGATGCCTGTGCGCGCGCCGGACTTGAAGCAAGCAGCGACATCCTCAACTTCTAACCAGGATTTGCTCATCCATCGCTTACTACTGTCCACGAAGACAGTTTTCTATACAGACCACAGGGTTCCATGCTACTGAATCCATAGAATAAATGCGTGGATGGGGATATGAAGGTCGACTAATGGCGGGGCGTGCAAAAAAGACATCCGGCCAATCAGGTAAAGATGGCAATGTGACGAAATCGGCGAAATCCGTCGATTTTGCCAATGAAACTGACGACACCTCGGTTTCAGACGGTGGGGGCTGGCTGATAGACCTTGTTGACGGCGCTAACGACATGATTTGCCTGTGTCGCCACGGGCGGATCGCCTACATCAATGCCGCCGGTTTGCAAATGCTCCATCTTAAATCTGCGAAGCGAGCGGCTGGTCGCCCGTTTGCTGAATTCCTGCATCCGGAATATCGCGAAATAGTCGCAGAAATGCTTGAAAACAGCATTTTTGAAAATGAGTCCTTGCCACTTAAATTGCAACGCGGCAGGGAATCAATTGTTGATGTGGAAATCACCTTTTCACAGGTTGGAAAACCGGAATCAGGGCTGGTATCTGTGCAGGCCCGGGATATCACCGACAAACTACGGATTGCCGAAACCGTTCTTAGAAGTGAAAACCGCTACCGCTCACTGGTTGAAAGCGCCCTCGACCTAATTTGTGTCTGTGAAGATGGGGAAATCACCTTCATCAATGCTGCCGGTGCAGAAATTTTACACGAAAAAGAGCCGGAAAAACTAATTGGTCGCAAGTTAAAATCTCTTTTGCATCCCGATTACCACCCGATCCTGGACGAGGGTTTGCAGGGTTTTGTCGAAGAACTGGAGAGCCTGTCGGGGACCGGTTCTTCAATGCCTTTGAAATTCGTTCGGGTTGACGGGAACATCATCGATGTAGAAGTCGCGGTGATGCCTTTCGGCGCGCCGGGCGAAGACGCCTTTATGATCGAGGCCCGCGACATAACCCAGCGGTTACGTTCCACTGAATCCCTGCGTGAACGTGAAAGTCGCCTCAATGGCATCCTCAATACGGTTGCCGATGCCATCATTACCATTGATGAAAAGGGCATCATCCAGTCCTTCAACCCTTCGGCGGAAAATATCTTCGGTTATAAGGCCCGGGAAGTTATTGGTGAAAATGTCAAGATACTGGTTCCCGAACCCCATCGTTCCAAACACGATACCTACCTTAGCAATTACAAAAAAACCGGTAAGGGGAAGATTATCGGCGAGACCAATCGTGAAGAAATGGGGCAGCGAAAAGATGGTTCCTTTTTTCCCATGGAGCTGTCAGTTACTGAATTGCGGCTTGGTCATCTGCGCATTTATACCGGCATCGTAAAAGACATTACCGTTCGTAAAAACGCCGAAGAACAATTACTTCAGGCCCATGATCAATTGGAAATCAGGGTTGAAGAACGGACCAGTGAATTAACCGAAGAGATTATTATCCGCCGCGAGACAGAAGAAAAATTGCGCCTCGCCGCCGAGGTTATTGCCAACCTGACCGAAGCCGTTGTCATTGTTGACAAGCGTTTTCGCACCACGGCCATCAACCCTGCTTTTTCCAGCATTACCGGTTATCGCAAAGCCGACGTTCTGGGAAAGATGCCGCCTTTCTATAAATCCCTGAAGAAGGACAAGGATCTTTTCGAGCGCATGTGGAAAGAAATCAATTCCCATGGCCGCTGGGAAGGGGAGTATTGGCACAAGAAGAAAAACGGTACGGAAATAGCCGTCAGACTGTCGGTTTCGGTGATCACAGATGATGATGGCAATGAATTACAATTTGCCGCCGTGCTGACAGATATTACCAAGCGAAAACAGGATGAAGAACGTATCTATTACCAGGCCAACTATGACGCCTTGACCGATCTTCCCAACCGGGCCCTGTTCCATGACCGCC
Source organism: Rhodospirillaceae bacterium (assembly GCA_018662005.1). NCBI lineage: Bacteria > Pseudomonadati > Pseudomonadota > Alphaproteobacteria > Rhodospirillales > Rhodospirillaceae > Rhodospirillaceae bacterium. Next base: position 41,508 of record JABJHA010000007.1, read on the forward strand.
TTAATCAGGGGCTGGCGACGATGTCTCGCCTTGAACGTAAGCTGGGGCTTATGTTTATTGATCTGGACGGGTTCAAGCTTGTCAATGATACGCTGGGACATGACATTGGTGATTTGCTGTTGCAGGAAACAGCTTTGCGCTTAAACGACTGTATCCGTTCAGGCGACACTGTGGCCAGACTGGGCGGGGATGAGTTTACGGTTATTATGCCCAGTTTGCTCGATCCCAAACACGCACCATTATTGGCCCAGCGTATTCTCGATACCCTTGCCAAACCCTATATTCTTAAAGGACACGAGTCCTTTATCTCAGGTTCTATCGGCGTCACCATCTTCCCCGATGATTCCGATGAAGCCAGCGAACTAATCAAGAATGCGGATTCAGCCATGTACCGGGCAAAGGAACAGGGAAAGGCCAATTATCAGTTCTTTACCCCCGATATGAATGCAGATGTGAAAGAACGCCTGATCCTCAAGAACGGTCTGTCAAAGGCGCTTGAAAACGGTGAATTTGAGCTTCACTACCAGCCAAAACTGGATATCCAAACGAATACCATTACCGGTGTCGAGGCTCTGATGCGTTGGCAGAACGAGGAACTGGGGCTTATTTCGCCGGTTAAATTTATACCCGTCCTGGAAGAAACCGGGATGGTTGTTGAAGTTGGTGAATGGGCTTTATGGACTGCATGTGAACAACACAAGGCATGGTTGGCCGCAGGAATGCCACCCATTCGAATCGCCGTTAATTTGTCGGCAAGGCAACTGCGCGAGGTCTCCTTCGTGCCCATGATGGAACGGGTGCTAAAGGAAAGCGGTGTCAAACCCGAAGGCCTGGAAATAGAAATTACCGAAAGCATGTTGATGTCAGACTCAGCCAAGGCCATTGTTTCCCTGGGCGAGTTGCACGAAATGGGCTTGCATCTGGCGATGGATGATTTCGGAACCGGTTATTCTTCGCTTAGTTACTTGAAGAAGTTCCCCATCGATACCATCAAGATTGATCGCTCCTTCGTGGCCGATATTGCGACCAACGAAGATGATGCCGAAATCATCAAAACAATCATCAGTATGGGACGAACGTTAAACCGAAAGGTCGTGGCCGAAGGGGTCGAGACATCCAGACAGTTGTCCATGCTCAAACAATATCAGTGTGACGAAATTCAAGGTTATTACTTCTGTAAGCCGCAAGCTTCCGAAAACCTGACGGAATTTCTGCAGGGTCACTACGCGGAAAAGAACTCTTAATACACCAACTCGTCTTCTTCGGAACCGCTGGAGATGACGATTTCACCAGCGTCAGCCAGGGCTTTCGCGCTTTGCACAACGACCGCCTGGGCTTCATCGACATCTTTCAGGCGAACCGCGCCCATGGCGTCCATATC